>NZ_JBJFZW010000009.1:0-37018 GCF_045033025.1 Ligilactobacillus sp. LYQ139 | reverse complement strand
ATCAGCAATTGCCAGATACCGGTGATCACCAAGCAAAAGGAACAGCCCTGTTCGGAATTGTATTGATAGGGTTGGGACTAGGATTTGCAGAATTATGGCGAATTAAACGGATCCATTAAGTTTAGAATCCTATTTAGGTGAATTCTAAGAAAGAAGCACGTTATCGTTTATAAACGAAGCGTGCTTTTATGTTGTGGTAATTTTATTAAAAGACGTAAAGGTAAATACAAATAATTGTTAAGTAGTCAGTTGTCGATTTTGATTTTATAGAGCTGCCAATGATCAATACTCCCAAGTTCTCTGAGAGAGTGCTTAGTAAGATATGCGAAAGGTGAGGGCGGGTAATTTAACGCTAACTGGTCATTTTGTGTTAGAGGAATTAGCTTCAAACCATTGTTAATGAAGTAATCATACTTACCTTGTATTTTATTCTCGGGAGTTACAGGGAGTGTAATATAGAAAGAATATTTTGTTCCTGGGAGTTCATGGGAGTTGTGAAGGTGATAGTTGATAATTGTTCTGATATTAGCAACGCTCCGTTCATAGTCCGGATCTTTTTTATTAACTCTCCATGCAATTCCACGGATAATATTGCCGATAAGTGAATGTTCCGGAAAAAGGGTGAATGCAAAATGTACGTGATTTTCCTTCTGATTAAATGGTTTAAAAAAGCTTAGTCGCAGTTCCAGAGGAGAGATATTAAAATACCTTGCCGTTACACGCATTGCTTTAATGAGTTGTCCTTCGCGGTATGAAATAAATAGTAAATAAAAGATCCATAAGGCCGAAACAAATAAACCTAAATGGAAAATACTGTTTAAACGGAATAAAAATCCTCCGATAATTAAAATTAGGCCAAACCAAAGCGTTCGTTGTATTCGCTGTTCTGCTCGTACAAAAGGGGGATAAGACTGGTAAATGAAATGCGACAAGATTTTATTTCGTGCATTACGAATATGCGAAATTCCTTTGAATACTTTGGTTAAAGGCTTATCAACGGAATTTGTGGGAGCAGGGTTATCCTCCGTAGGATTCTGGAGAGTATCATTTTTAATTTTATCTTCCATATAAATGACCTCCTTAAAGCGAAATATCATGGAACCGATTCATCTTCTTTTGCATCTCTTCATCATCTAAACCGATGTAGTGTCGCGTTACTGAAATACTGGTATGATTTAAAATATGCTGCAAAGTGACAATATCACCGGTTTGTTTATAGAAACGATAGCCAAACGTTTTCCGGAGAGTGTGGGTATTAACGTCTGGAATACCAGCATGAGCAGCAGCTTGGTTTAAAATGGACGCAAATTGGACGCGTGAAAGAGGCTTACGGTGATTTTTAGAAGACGGGAAGAGCCATTGTGAGCGATTACCGCGTTTCTTTAAATACAGTTGTAAAGCTTCTTTTGTTTTAGGAGTTAAAAAAACATCGTGAGCTTTGTTATTACTTCTAGTATGGTTGGTTTTAATGTCAACGTTCCGAAAATTATCAACCATATGACCATTATCATCGAAAAGGGTTGTTACCTTTAAGTTCAAAATATCAGAGATTCGCATACCGGTATTAAAACCGACAATTGCAATGGTTTTATTTCGAAGCCCTAATTTCTTGTTTTTGGATAATTCATCTAATAAACGTGAGATTACGGCATCATCTTTAATAGGTTTGACGGAGGTAATCCATGATTCGTTTTCTTTCATTTTTTGACCACGTTTATGTTTATGGTTTGTAGTTGTTTTTCGTGTCCATGAACGTGATTTACTTTCTATCATCTATTTATCATCTCTATGTTTGTTTGAAGTAGGGTACATCTGTCGTTCAAATTACCTGTTATTAAAATTCTTATTTTAATGACAGAAGTCATCATCATACATGTTATGTTGATTAGGTGTCATGTTTGACAAAACACTATGAATATCATTATGCGAAACGTTTTTCTTAGTTAAATACGTTGTGATAGCGTTCTTAGACGATAAACGCTTGGTTAAGCGGCTTAATACTGCCACTAATGTTAAACAATTGTTTCCCCCATTTTAGTGAACCTCCTTTGGATAATGCGTTAACTATTATTTAGCTAACCTTCATACCGTTGTCTATTTGTATCTTTGTGAACATTGCTGACAACTTTATTAGTAAGGAATTCAATCGTGCCAGTTCCATTGTTAACCATTCTATCTACTGTCGTAAATGATGAACCGTTGCTATCGTAAGTCATAAAATTGCCGTTTTCTAAAACAATTAAAAGGAGTTTTTGATAGCCCGCGACTTTTGTTACTTGTACAATGTCATTTTCGTATATGAGTTGACCATTCTTATCCTTTACTCCGCTACATTGTTCTAATGTATAGTGTTCGCTGTTATTAATTTCTGCAATACTCATTACGTGCGTATCGCCAGAAGGAAGACAAACCTTTAACCCATTTTCTACGTTATAGATATACTTCTTTTTAATTTTATCCCAAGCGCGAAATCTGTATTTATCTTGCATTGCTACTCCCTCCTAAAATTCTTTCGGCTATAGAAGTGTCGCAAAATAATAATGAATATTAAGTAGATTATTTTGTTCTTGGATAAACATGTTGTTTATATAATCCTAAAACAACTGTATATACGGAATAAACCAAAATACTCTAACTAATGACCTTAGTATATCACTACTCATTAAAGCCTGCCATTACTTATTTTAGAAGTAATGGCAAACGTAATTAGCAATTACCGTAAACTCCTGTTATTTAAGCTCTTATGGCGCATAAATGCCATGCACAAAAGCAAGGCTCAAAAATGTTGATTTTATGGGGTTTCGCTTTTTTGTTAATTCGATTTCGTGTAAATTTTTGCTTGATATATTGGTGCTGAGAGACGCATTTTCGTGCGGCGTTCAGATAGAATGATTAATTATCCCATTGAATAAGCGTAGAATGCGCATTTAAAAATAGCCTCTTTCTGGTATAATATCGCTGGAGAAAATTGTTTGTTGGAAGGTGGTTTGTATCAAACAGAAATCGCAAAAAGAATGGGATAACGAGAAACACATTTTCTATTTAAACTACTTGGCCGTTCGACTTAAAATCATTACTGCATTGGATCAATCGTTCTCTTGGGCAACGGTACACCCGATACTAGCCTGCCTGCTCATAGCGGCTTTAAGCTTTGGGGTTTATTCAACCTGGATTGACTTATTTGGCCATGCTGGTTTTCTGATCACAGTATTGTTTTTGTTAGTATTTTGCGGCTCGCTCTATCTGGCCTACTTAATTATTCGTTGGAAGTGGATTGACTATAATAATGAATGGATTTTATCAACTGTTCGTGTTCCACAGGATTTAGTTAATCTAGATTATGTATCAGGAGAATATCCGATCATTCAGGTCAATAATGGTCAAAGTACATTAAACATTAACGACTGGGAAACGTGCCATGTAGAATTTCAACCGTTAGATGGTTTTCAACGAACATCAGGAGCTGTAACGGCATATTTAATGTCGGCGAATGTTACTGATGATTCCATGCGAGTACGGCAAACACTACGGCCAACGGGTTGGAACAGTCATTCTATGTCGAATATTAAGGGTGAAGCGCTTATTAATCGTGGACATCTGATTGGGTATTCGCTAACTAAAGGAATCCAGCAAAATGGTCAATATGATCGCTTCAAAGTTACGGGTGACCTTGATAATCCATATAATCTGTTTACACAAACTTCGTTTTGCAACCAAGAGCTGCAGAACATCTATGAACTACGGGTTAAGCATTCACTGGAACACGGTGCACGTGTGATTCTTCAAGCCCAACCAGTCTTTCGCGGAACAGAGTTGATGGCTCGAGGTGTGCATATTCAAGCGGTCGGAACCGATGGCTTGGATTTTAATGTCTATCTATTTAACGTGGATCAGGGAGTTAGTTTCGATTATCAGGATGGGGCTCCATACGTTGATTATAAAATGTTCGTTCCAACTCCGAAAAATGCTCCACGATTTAAGAATTAACGAAAAGGTTCGATATAAAGTTTTTTTGAACTTATTTTTATTCATTAAAGGATGTGAATTAACCATGTTCAGCACATTAAACCACTTTAGTGGCCTTATTTCTGCAATTATTGCCCTGATTGCTATTATCGTTACGTCTTTATTGACTAAGCGAGCTAATGAAATCGAAGAAAGAGCTAACAAGGAAACGAAACGTGCTAATAAAATTGCAGAAAGAGCTAGCAAGGAAACGAAACGTGCTAATGAAATTGCAAAGAAAGCTAATGAATTAACTAAGCAAGTGTTAGCTCAAACGAAGGTCACTAGTCCTCTAATTTAAAAAAAAGAAACACATGATTTAAAAGAAGAAACACATGAAAACCCGAAAAGATTGATTGAATTTACAACAGATACGAATGGACCATTTACTGGTCAGGTATTAGCGCCACATATTAAGATTGAAGGCGGAATTATCTCAAACGTTTACTTTTTTTCCCCAGATAATAATGGCGGTATCACCACTTTGACCATAGAAAATAGCGAAATGGTAAACTCACCAGAAATCATGGAAATGACGTTTAATAATAAAGTCTCCAGGGCATACGGATTGTCGAAACTTAATATTCACAACAATCTCGCTTTCTATATTATTTTGGCTAAAGGCTTTAGTAATGACTGGGCTAGTTATATAGTAACCTATAAATTTTATGACAACTATAAGCACTATTTTTTTGGTGTAAATCAGCCTAACATCCTAGTCTCAACTAATTATGATGATTTATCAAAATGCGATATTGACACTATCAAGGAGTTCTATACTAAAGTTATGCGTCGTCTTAAAGAAATTAACTTTATTAGGTAGGTAGTAAGCGCTGTATTTATTATTTTAGAATACAAAGACCAGTGTGACAGTTTGTACATTAACTTGCTTCACTGGTCTTTGCTTTTACGCGTTGTATTTTTCAAAGAAATCATTAAAGGCTTGTACAAGATCAGGTTTAAGCCGTACCCTAACCTTTCCGTTTGTTATGCCACTAATGATAAGGGTTCCACCCGAAACCAGGTGGCATAATTCGTCGCGTGAAAGTAAACAAGTTGTCTTGTTTTCGTTTGTATTCTGTTCTGACATTCTAAAGACTCCTCAGATTATAAAACCGAAATAAGATGAATCACACAAAAGATGAACAAAATTCCACCAGTGACAATAATAAATATTAATGGTAGAACGTGAAGCTGCGTAAAGGCGTTAACCATATCACGCTCTACATCGCTATCATTAAACCATTCTCGAAAAACAGCCATCGAGATTGCATTATATAGTTGGCGTGGAAACTGGATTAATACGGTACAAATAATTCCTGTTCCCGCAAGAATAATTAGGCCTTTCATGATCCCCCAAGTTAGAGCTAAGCTAATGGTTGCTCCCGTTAGAATCAGTAAGAGCATAAAGGTAATCCCGGCTTTGATTAATTGAAGTCCCGCCGTTGCCTCGTCGGGGTTATTAATTTGAGTAAAGAGCTTAATAATGCCGATAATGATTAAGGCAATCAGGGCAACGAGGATCAGCCATCGCAACCAGGTAATCGCTGTTGCGGAACTGGCATTAAGATGGATTAATGAGCTTTTATGAACCGCGTGATGTACTGCGGATTGTTGGTTATGATATGCTTGTAACCCTGTATTCATAATTAATCACCTTTACTCTGTAACTTACCAGCTCCATACAGAATTGGATATGGCATGTTTACTGTGGACTTAAACTTGTCACTCTTCCCCATTTTGATTTTTGGCATATAGAATGATTTGGAACTAATTGCCTTTGAAGTCGGAATAATCGCGTAAGTCATTTTCTTGGCTGGTAGAAAAAGCGCATAGTTGTTATATTTGGGCGCCATCATCGTATCATTGCTATTGCCAGCAGCAAGCTGTAATGAAGATAATGGTAATGTCATTGCTTGGTTTGTTTCATTATCAACGGTAATCATAATGTGATTTTTATCCGCATAATCAATTCCAATATGCAAATCTAAGTAGGAAGGTCCGTAATCTAATGACTTCACTTCCTGGATAAATTGCGGATCCGACCTTAACATTGTTCCGCTTACCTGACTATCATCATCAGTTGATGAAGCGCTACTACTCTGATTCTTAGTTTGCAAGTATTGGTCTATCACTTGTTGGATATTATTATAGTATTCACTAATAGTGATTGGCGCATCACTAGCCAAAGATGTCTTCAGGTTATCGGCAGATATGTTGTTACCGATTGCTGATGCTTTTAATTGTTTTCCATTCGGCATCGTAAATTCTAGTTGTCCCTGAGCAATTTCTTTATCAGTATACGTTTTCGCCTGTTTATGACTTAACTTAAACGTTAAGAAAGTTTGGAACTGATCATTACTATTCATGTCCAATTCAAATTGAGATGAGGTCTCGTCTGTAGGACTATACATACTGAGATTTTGATGAATAACTTTCTTCTCCGTAACTGTTCGGAAAAGCTTTTTAACCGGAACTTCTTTTGTATGCGCCAACCGGAGATGAATATTTGAAGAATCAAATCCAAGAGCACTTTGGCCATTATTCTGAAAAGCAACGGGTACTGTAATAAACTCACCGACTCGATACGGTTTCCCTTGAGCCATTAACGCACTGATTTGTGCTTGCTGACTTTGTTTACCGTTGCCGTTATCACCGGGGATCATACGAGTAATTTGTTGTTCACTATGTTGGCCACACCCAGTAAGCAGTAATGGAATCCCGGCAATCACAACTAAGACACCTATCTTTTTATGATTCACTTTATTCGCCCCTTTTATAGTACAATCCGGGATAATTTTGGCTTATCCTGTTCATTCTTCGCCGGTTCATAGTGGTAAAAACAGTTACTAATTTGGCCTTTACCGACTTGTTCATCGAAACGAACGCCGTTATCATAGCCATTTCCAATTAACAAGAGTAGCTCTCCAGAGCCGTTATAACCTTCATAAAGCGCCTTAAAGTCACTTAACCGCGGAATTTGGGAAACACGAATGACACCATATTGCTGCACTTTGTAATCTGCGTAGCTTTCCGGTAACGGCTTCACACCATAAAACCGTGGGTGAAAGCGTCTAGCATAGCGAATAAGTGTATTCTGATTGTAGGTGTATCCTGCTTCCTGCTTACCCAGCCGCTGGTTGTTAACCAATAGCTTCATTTGTAGTGGTAGGTTAACAACTAATTCAAGCAGTGTTTGTTCGTCCTGTTCAATCCAACAGTGGTATTGCACATAATGATGGCGGTCAACTTCAACCTGCGATTGAATAAAGCTATCCTGTTTTTTTAGCAGATAGTCGAAATCATAAACTTGCCAGCAATGAAGATAGTTTGCGTAATTATCGTTACTATTCAGCGCTGGTGGAAACGTCTGTGACATTTCGGGTTCCTGGTGACGAATTAACTCCCGTCCTCGTTCGGTTAAAGTATACGCATCTGATTCGCGTACCTGTTGAGGATGCTGTTGGCCATCTTTATCGGTGTAGGCGTCAGCGGTAATACTGAAACGTAACCGTTCGACTAACCCTAACAAGCAGAGTAAACGCAAATCTTGGGTTGTCCGTTTTTGCGGATGATTCGTTCCGTAAAATTCTTTATTCTGCCATGTATATTGATTTAACTGGTAGAATAAGAGACTTCCATATTGGCCCAACATATTTAGCATATCTAACATCATACGATGTTCTGATTGCGTTAGCATTTCATAAATTACATGAATTAGACTGTCGGAACCACCATATTTTGGTGCTAATGCTTGCACGCGGTTTAGCTCATGCATTGACCGATTTGGTGTGTATCCGTAAATTGTATGGTCAAAGTGAAGTGTTTTAAGCACTTCTTGTTCTTGGGAAACACTGTAGTTTGTTATCTGCTGCATAGTTCACACCATTATTTATCATCGGAATCTGATCCATTTAGACGATTCTCAAGTTCATCAATAAACTGTAAATCACGGGGACTCCGCCGCTTATTTTGGGGTTTAATTGATAATCGTTGAGCGGATTTGTTAATGGCCTTTTGTGATGGCATAGTATAAGTTCCTTTATTCAACGCCATTTGATTATCCTCAAATTCACGGGCAATTCCAATGATAATAACAGGACGTTTAACGTTCTGTAACGACTTTAAATCATGAATCCGAGGGTCCAGTTGACAATATACCGTTGTATGCTTACGAACATCGTTTTTTGTAAGCTGTAAGTTACGGGAAACACCTCGGAATGAAGGATTTGCTGCAAATACGCGTCCGGGTGCAAGTTCAACCAGGACACCTGTCCGATTGCTAATCCCGTAAACATAGCCTTTCACCGTATTTCCACGAATTGCATTAAAGAGTTTTCCTTTCTCTTCGGAAGCAAAACCTGGAATATCTTCTCGGCTGATTCCGAGCTCGAAGTACGTTCCTTTGATTCCTTTCTGCTCATTATCAATTTCACGCTCGATGATTTCGGTAAAGCGGAAGTTAATTTTTTGACCCTCCTGGAGAAACGGGATGTCGTTAACGTGTTGCCACCGATACCGCATAACTAAGTTATCAACGGATGTTTTAATACTCAGGTAACCCTTCCCTTCGCGAGTTAAATCAATTGTAACTACAACCGAATCGTCACGCGGAATCAGCCGTTCGATAAATCCAGTCCGTGTGTAGTTCAAGAAAGCATCTTGATGATTAACACTTTCAGCTCGTAATTCTGCACCAATTTGGTATTCTGCCGATTGGATTGAGCCGAGTGCGTAAGAAGTTGGGAGATTACCGAATTCATTGTCGTTATCCCGGTCGAATAACGCTGTAATAACAACTGACTTACGCTGCCCTCGCATTTGCGTTAAAGTTCGTGGTTGCGTTAACCCGGCCTGCCGCGCTGGAACATACACACGTAAGCCATTGTCTAAGTGCACTACCACGTAAGCATCTTCACCGTAGCCTGTCCTTTCTGGGAAAATAATTGGATCCATTGAAATTTCGTCAACGATTCCAGAATAAATATCCTGTTTTGGCATCCGTCGCTCGTTTGGGCCACTTACGAAACTTCGTTGATTATGAACCTTATTTAATGAATTACGTAGCGTTTGCACCAGTTCTTCTGATGGAATTGGATACATCACGTCGGCGTTTACCATTTCTTCAAAACTTGGTGCATTATATTCGCGTTGCTGCCTATTTGACGGTTTACTTGTCTTATCCGTAGCTTTAACTTCCGATTTTGATTCCAGAATATCTTCTGGTGCTATTGTTCCTTCTGTCGAAGGACTTGTTTCTTTTTTAGTTTCTGCTCCCTGTTCACTTAGCTTTTTACGTAAAGCTTGCAATTTTTCGTCTTCTGGATTTACCATAATAAACCTCCTAAGAATTAGAATAAACTGTAATTACAGTATATTCGGGTATTTATCTCTATCGTCGATTATACTATAATAGCAATGAAAAACCAGTATTATTTAGTTAACAGTACATTCTAATATAGAAAGGAACAATGTAATGAGTTTTTTTAATAAACATCATAATGCTAAGGAACCAGTAGACATCAGCACTACATACGTTAGTGAACGGACAAAAAAATATGGTTCTCTTGTAGAAATGTTACAAGATGCAAAACAGCCAGATAAGGAAGCTGATATTATACCTGAACAACTTAACTTAACTTCTGTTGAAAAAAAACAACAATCTGGCAATGGAGTCGAAATTGAATTGCCGGACAATAATAAGCAAGATAGCATCACAAAACAATTAACTGGTGGTAGTCGAGATAAGCGTGGTCCACGGCAGAAAGCCTATGATCAATTGCAGGATCAGATTAAACAAAAACAACAATTAATTGTTTCTCTTATAAATCAAGGACGTGACAACGAGGTGCGAGAGGAGCAAGAACGATTGGCCGAACTAAAACAACAATTAGACAAATTATTTCCAACGCAGGATACTGCTGTTGATGGTCAAACTGATGAGCCGCAAACAACAAATGATGCTCCGAAGGAAAACGAAAATCAAAGTGAGGACGAGGCTTACAAGCATGTCTTGGAAGTAATCAATAGATTACGTAATAGTGGAGGCTCCGGTCGAATGGAAGATTTTCGCGCTGCTGCAGAAAAGCAATTAACCACGCCATTGGAGCGGCAATATTTTAATGAAATATGGGAAAGCCAAGTACAACTACAGAAAGCAACCCAACAAGAAACGAATCAATTTACAACAGATGATCCTGCGCAATCGGGAACACCAGTTACAACTGAGGATGAACCATTCCGTATTCGAGCAATTGAACCCGATTTTCAAACAGAAACGGAATTAATTATTAACCAACAATGGTTATCACGGTTCCGGGCAGTCTTAGTTGGCAATAACATGGTAATGTTCAATGACGCTGCTAATAACCGTTTTGCTCTTATCGATAATCCGGAAAGCGCGAATGCTTTGTTGCAAAACAGTCCCACCGCTGAATATGTGCGAGTTTCAGACAACTTCAATGTTTTCGCTTCACAGTTTCAAGCATGGTTAAATCGTCAAACTTTTGCTCAACAGGATATGGTATTTCAAAATAAATATCGTCTTCTGTTCGATTAGATTCGCAATATGAATTTTTATTAAGAAAAGACCTCTTGTCATAACAAGAGGTCTTTTCTATACATACGTTGCGCAACATAAAGTACATTCACAGGCAGCTAACTTGTAGTATTGCGCTTCTTAAACTTCTTTCGAACTGCATTTATAAAATTGCTAAGTTGCCCGTTAAGAATAAAACACCAGCTAATATCAAAACAAGTGCTGCAACTCGAATAGCATAAATTCCTGGACGATATACAAAGAATTCAAGGTGTTTATCCAAATTACGTAAATGATCATCTTGCATTAATCTCAATCTCCTTTCAGTAAAATCAAAGCTATGTTTTTATAATTTGTTCCGCTGTATCTATGGCCTTTATTAACCATTGTTGGCACTGTTTTTAATTGGTAACGGTTAATGTATTTCCGATTGTGCGGATTGTTTAAATTCACCAAACAAATTTTGTGTTTAATTAGTTTACAAAGATATACTTCCATAAACACATGTTGACAATCTGGACAAGTGTCTTTGTAAAAAACAACCGTAGCTTTAGCGGGAATTACTCTTACTGCAGTTTGCTTAATCTCTTCCTTGTGCACTTGTTTTATAAGTAATAAGCTTCCATGGATGCTCATGCCTAAGATGACAACAAAAGCTGTTAAAAATCTTAGAATTCTGTTTTTAGTCACCGTTCATGATCCCCGAAAATGGTTCTGGATTAAAATACGTGAACTTATGCGTAGCAACGTTGTAGGTATACTTCACTTGCTGCGTACTGGTTGTATCTTTATTAAATGCGGTGTATCGTGTTGTAATCCAAACAAAGCCAGATACGTTGGTACCATTAATATCTTGAATACCGTTTTGAATTTCCGTTACTTTACTATTGGCATGGATGGAACGATAATCCTTCGCAGCAGATTTAATATCGTGTTTAGTTGGCAACTTACCGTCTAACGAAACACTTTTGAGGACTTTACGTGTCATATACTTTTCTGCTTTAGGATACCGGTTTGGGTAACTATATCCATCCCATGTGTATAAAGCGTTCACGGCACCGTCTAACCCCTTATTAGTTGCTTTCTTTACGTCTTTATAATTACGGACAGCTTTTGTTTCCGACAGTTGCTTAATTTCACGTTGCTGTGAAATTGCTTCTACATGTTGTTCATTTATTTTTTGGTGGAGCTTATACACCGTATGACCATTATTAGCCAACAAACCAATCGTAAGCACTTCTAGCACTACTAATGAAATAATTATCGGTAGAGAGTACTTTCGTGTCTTCTTTGTAAGTTGCTCAATACCAGAACTTTGCTTCTTATTCATTTTATCTAACCTCACTTTACTTAATTGGCTCTGCTAAAACAACGTCGCCACCATTTAATAAATAACCAAAATTGTTTTGAACTGTATTTTCATTAACACCTCCTGAACCTCCGCAACCACCTTCGTTAATACATTTGGTGGCATAACCATGCCAATTTTCAGCTAGAATTGCCGTGTGACCATTATCACCAGCACCACTACCCTGGTTAACAATAATGATGTCACCAGCTTTAGCATTCTTTTGATCAACTTGTTTTAGCCAATGATGCGGTCCTTTAGCATCAGCAGCCATTGTACCAGTGAACCAACCCATATGTGGTGGGACTTTGTATCCACATTTATTAAGTACTAACCAGACAAAACCAGAACAATCTGTTATTCCGTTCTTATTGGGATTTTTGAGATCTGATCCTAAAGTTGGACTTGGATGAACCTGGCCATAATGGAACCAACCCATCCAAGCGCGTGCCTGTGAGACAATATCCCCTGTTGCCCCCGGTGTACCATCGGCAGCATTGCAATCACCATCGTCGCCTTGAGCACCGTTAGAGTTAGTAGCCGCAAAATCTTTGGCTTCGCCCGTAGTCTTATCGTTTCCTTTTGCGAAAGCAGCAAACCATTGTTTAGCATCTTGTTGCCGGGCAGCAAGTGCTGGAACACCTGGACGTTCATAATCATGCAAAAACGAAGCGGCCGCTTCACTAGGATCAGTCATTTGTTTAAATTGATCATATGATTTCCCATCTTTAGAGATCCATTGTCCGCTATGTAAACATGAATAATCTAATGTTTGAATCTGCCCTTCAACAGTGTCGAAATTAAAATGTTGTTGCTGCGCAATTTGTCGGGCTTGGGTAAGTGTACTACCAGTAAACTGGGGTAATCCGTAACCACCACCGCCACCGATTTCCTCTTCATGAACGTTAAAATGGCCGCCAGATTCATATTGTAGATTTCCAATTGCTCCAGCGGCGGCTGCATCAGAATACCCAACTGCCTTAAATTGTTTCCAAGCAGCCTGAGCTAACTGTCTATCGTTACCATTGGCAGTTTGCCCTGTTGCGGGACCACCACCTTGACTTCCAGCGCAATTCCCTGATTGTTGCTGATACCAAACGCCGATTGTAATCGAAAAAATAAAGATCATTAATACGATAAAACTTCCTGCAAAGAAAAATAGCCTGCGGTGTTTCTTTAACGTATTAACCATCGTGCTGTAACAACGTATCCTTCTGCTTTATATTTTGAAAACCTGCATTCATAATGACCATACCTTTCCGAATATGCTTATATTATAGTATATTCGATTATGTTTTAATACAAAAATAATGGAATGCACTTTATTTAAAGCGCATTCCACATTAGTCTATGAGATGATACCATTTGGTAGCTGCTTGGCACGTAAGCCTGCAATCTGACGTCTAATATCCGCTTCTGTAGTAACAACGATTAGAACACTTGAAATCCCCATTACCATGCTTTCTGATAGACCTGCTAACTTTAATAGAATCATAGGTATAATCACCATTATCATAAAGAAAACGACGTTAATTGTTGCTAAGAACGATAATACCCGCCAAAACAAATGAATAGTACTGGTTGTGGGGTCAATACCTAAGATATACGCATTCATTCGTTCAATCCTTTCCGTCAAATTCTTAGGATAAAAGGTACAGAACGTAAAAATATATGTGAATATAATCAACATTATGCTATAAAACCCAATACTAGCCCATGATTTAAAATTAACGAGTACTACTAATTTCTTGCAGTACATCATTACGAATAAATTTATTACTTGGATCAGCATACCCGTTAAAACTACTGGCATGACATTTGCAATATTTAAACTTAATGGTAGGTTTCCTGATGTATCAATTGATGAATCTAGCTTTGCGAATTGCATTTTTAGCTGAAACGTAGATGACTGATACCAAATACAGATTGCGTTATACAATAAGAAGACCATCAGTACAATAAACATTACGGGTACCAGTTTAGAACCTAAAATATGACTCCAACCGCGAAGGATACTCCCTTTAAACTTTGCCGTTTCCAAAATCCCAACAATAATTGAACAGGAAATCAAATAATTAATTCCATTACCCAAACCATATAACGTGTTTAAATCACTTAACCATATAACAGTTAATGTGCTCGCTGTAATGATTAGCATTAATAATAAGCTTATTAGCCAGACTGGATAATTGTGTACGACTAAAAGCTGATTATGGGTTAACTTTTCAAGTAGTAATAGTGTTTCCCCAGCAAATACCAGCGTTAATGGTGCAGTTACAAATTTCATCATTTTCGCAATCTTTTGCTGACCATTTGGCCCCTCAGAAATTGCTTTCAATCGTGGTGAAATCCCCAGCTGCAAAAACTGAAAAATTAACTGGACGGTAATGTAAGGTGTCAAACCTACAAGAAAAATACTCCCCTCTTGAATATTTCCTCCGGCCACGATGGATAACATCTGTGTTAACTGATTACTATGATGTTGCATTGTTCTCAATAAAAGCGCATTATCCAGGAATGGTAGCGGAATCTTGGTAATTGCGATAAATACTATTGTGATACAAATCGTGACAAACATTCGTTTAGCAATGATGTGCTGTTTCCGAATATCAAGCTCTGTTTCACGCATAGTATGTCCCTCCTTAAAATAAACGGATTGATTTTAGCATTTGTTTTTCCCAATCAGCAAATAACTGGTCAATATCTGTTACTTGCTCTCCTGTATACTTTATCAGTTGCCTACCTAAAACCGGCTTATTATATGTTAAATATGCTTGAATTACATCTTGTAAGTAAGGATACATTCCAAGTTCAAAGTCAAGCTTCTTATCAGATGTTTGGGATAAAAGCGTGATTACTTGCTTACACCGCGTTGATTTACAGCCTTCGTTTGATAATTCTTTAAATTCCCTGATTAACCAATCACGATATTCCATTTTCTTCACTTCCGTCCCCTGTTCCAACTACATAAATCTTCATTTGATAGATCCGATTGAAAACTTCTTTTTCAATTTGAAGTAACATTTCCCTATATGCAGCACTAGCTTGGCGTTGGTATTCAACATATGGATTAGCTTGACGATAACCCTCCAACGTAATCATTTGCTTGAGATCATTTAGAAAACCAATTTCTTTACTCCATTTTTCATCAATAACTACCTGAAATAATTTGCTAACCATAATACGGAAGTTGTCTCCTGCTAATTTCTGATACGATTCCGCTTCACGGTTGTACCCTGTGATAAGGAACTGCTTAACTGCATCTAAACTGTCATATTGACGTCCCAACTTGATACGCTCACCAATACTCGGATCAACTAATTCTCGCTGGATTTTACGAGTTGCTTCCCGACTTACACTAGTACTAGTTATTCGACGAAAAAGCCTCTGCAAACGATGGCGTTGATTTAAAGCGTATTGTCCATTTAACTGAACGCAATCAAAGTAGTTAGTAATTACATCTGAATTAATCTTTTGTAAGACTTTAAGCGGTTCATAGTTTAAGTCAACAATTTTTCGGCGTTCGTGATAAATTGCCTCCCGCTCATGCGCAATCACATTTTCATATGTTAAGTCCGATTTTCGACTATCGTAGTTTTGCTGTGCAATTTCCTTTTGCGCAACGTCAAATAAGTGGATTAAATGCGAACTAGAAATTTCATCTGAACTTTCTGCATACTTTTCCCGGTAATATTCCAATCCGGTCGGTTTTATTCTCTTAAAAATGTCGTCTTCCAAGGACATGTAAATCTGAGTAACCCCTGGTTGACCTTGACGTGCTGCTCTTCCCCGTAACTGGTTATCAACGCGTGGAGAAGATTGCCTTTCTGTCCCAATCACAACGAGGCCACCCATTGCTGCAATTTCCTTTGAAATCTTTATGTCAGTTCCTCGACCAGCCATATTCGTTGCAATAGTAACTGCACCCTTCTTACCCGCATTAGCGACAATCTTGGCTTCATATTCTGGATTAAGTGCATTAAGAACTTCATGGTCAATTCCGTAATTATCCAATTGATCATGTAACATTTGAGAACTAAGGACACTATTAGTTCCTACCAGAACTGGCTGCCCCTTTCGGTTATACTTAACAATCGCTTCAGCGACTGCTTTAAACTTGGCTTGCATATTACCGAAAACTTTGTCAGGTAGATCTTTACGACGGTCTGGTTTATTAGTTGGAATAGGTAAGACACTTAATCCATAGATTGCTTCTAATTCGTCAAGATCAGTCATTGCAGTTCCGGTCATACCGGCAACCTTTGTATACATCGAGAATAAAGACTGATAAGTTATACTAGCCGAAGTCTGATTTTGCTTATGAATCATTGCATTCTCTTTAGCTTCAAGGGCTTGATGGATTCCTTCAGAAAAGTGATTCCCATCAAGAACACGACCAGTATTGGAGTCAATTAATTCAACCGCCTTGACCCCTTCTTCTTTGGAATCTTTGGTAATATAATCCACACCGTTTTCAAATAAATAATGGGCTTGTAAAGCATTCATAATATAGTGAACGTTGGCGCGTTGGTTAATAAACAAATCGTCCCCATACATTTGGCGTGCGCGATATACTCCACTTGGCTTTAGGCGAACAGATTGTTGCTCCTTTTCAACAATCACTTCTTCGTCTTTTAAATGACGTACAAAAACATCTGCTCGTTGATAGTCAGCACTAAGATTCCGTGACTTCCCCGAGATAATTAATGGTGTTCGAGCATTATCCAATAGGACACTATCTGCCTCGTCAATCAGAACGTAGTTAAAACCACGTTGGCGACGTTCGTTAGGACGTTCGACAAGATTATCATTTAAGTAATCAAACCCAACTGCTGGACCAGTCGTATATAATATATCGCTCTTATAAGCGACTTGCTTTTTACTTACGTTTTTTTCGTTTTCATCAGTAAAGCCAATTGACATGCCAAGTGCGTTATATAACGGCTTTAATTCCTCTGCATCACGTTTAGCTAGGTACGCATTTGCAGTAACCAAATGGGCGCCCTTTCCGCTAATTGCATTTAAATAGAGTGGCATTGTGGCTGTTAAAGTTTTACCCTCTCCTGTGTGCATTTCAGCAATCATATTATCATTAAGTACTATGGCACCCATAATCTGAACTTTATACGGAGTCATGTGTAAGATATGGGTTGCTACCGCACCAACAAGCGCATACGCATCTGGCAAAACATCAGCCTCTGTGGCTCCTTGTTTCAAACGTTTGCGTAACTGCTCAGTAATGCCTTTGTATTCGTCGCTGGCCAATTGTTGGTATTCTTTCGTTTTAGTTTGAATCAATTCCGCTAACTTTGCTAGTTCGGAAATTTTCTTATTCTGCAAGGAAAAATGACTTAATTTCATTCTCCGTACCCCCTAAAAAATACGTAGTACGGCTAAAACTAAACAAGAAAAAATAGCTAGACCACCAAATGTATAAAATGCCTCTAGAAAAGCAAACGGAATACTGTAAAAATGAATTTGATGATACATTTCTTTTAGTCGCTTTAATAATTCAAAATGCTTTTTAGTCTGTTTTTGTTCTTTTTCCATTACGAATGCTCCTTAGAGAGTTACTAAACATACAGTGACAATGAAAACTAATGCTGCTACCCCAGTTGTAATCATTAACTTTTTCTCCCGACGACTAAAGTTCGGTTCACTAGGGTTAATTAAACTATGCAGCTGGTCGTTAGTATAACTAGGTTGGATTAACGTTAATCCAATTACAATGCAAGCAGCTCCTAGACAAATAAATAGTTTTACCATTTAGCCACCCGCTCTAACCAGTACTCTGCTAACAGACATGCTCGTTCGTCTGTATCTGTTATTTTCTTTAAAGCTTCAAGTGCTTCTGGTGCATATTGACTCTGTTGATCCACTGGTAATCCGAGAATTACGCGTAATTCATCGAGGATCACAATAATTGTTCTGTATCCTTCGGCTATTTGTTGGGAAGCTTGAATTGCAAGCTGATCCAAATCACTAATCATTTGCCGCTCTTTTTTAGTTAGATCATTGGCTGTTAAATTTTTGATATTGGTTCCGCTGTTTTCCTTATTTACACACTTAAACCAAGAGTTAGCCACCGAAAGTACTAAATTTTTATGATATGGTAATTCCAAATTTAGTAATAATTGACTAGCCTTATCCATTGTGGAATTATTAGCCTGCTTATTCACAGCACATGATTTGGTATAAAATTGTAAAAGACTTAATGGATTATTTAGTACCTGATATCCATTATCAACCATCAACTTTGCACATTGATAAACGTAATCAAGTTGTTCTGCTTTACCCATTTGAATCGCTCCTTATTAGTTGTTAGTTAATTGCTTTAATGTCTGGTTATTCGACGACAAGGAAGCTTGTAATTTGTTCTTATCATCGTTCGATAAATTACCGTTCTTCAACTTATCCTGAATTTGTTGGTTAGCCTTAGTTAGCTGTTCATAAGCTGAAATCTGTTCATTTAGTGGTTTTAAATTAACCTCTTTTGCCATCTTTTTGGCCTCGTTAAGATTGCCTAGGGCGAGGTATGCCTTACTTAACATCACCTTTCGTTGCTGTGTTAAGTTTGCGTGTTTCTGTTCCTTAACTACCGTTTTCCATTGATGATGAAAATAAGCATAATCCAATTGAACTGATGCTGAAGGCTTCGACAGCGTTTCATAAACTGTATTCACAGCACTAATCTTGTCATTCACACTGTCTGCACCAAGAATGTAATTATCAATGCGTGTATCACTCTGCGGAAATTTTAATGCTGCTTTGGACCATTCATGCTTGGTTAGTAATTCGGCTAACGCTACCCTTGAATTCGTTTTTTCCTGTTTAGTAGCATTAGTTTGCGCACTCTGGCTTAACCCATTTTGAATAAAGAAAATGGCCCCGCCAACTAGTCCGCAAGCAACGATACAACCTAAGACGAGGGGCATAATCGAACGATGGTGTTTTACCTTTCGCTTTTCCTGTAATACTTTTTCCTTTTCAGTTGAAGAAGGCTTTTGGGGCTGTGAAAGCTCTTCTAACGTTGGCAACCGCTCCCCTTTTAGACGAGGTTTCCGCTTGAACTGTCTTGGAGATGCAGTATCCGAATCCTGTTTCGAATGTGTTGTATTTTCTGCCCCATCTTCAGAATCTTGATGTTCATTTGTTGGTGCTGATGTTAGCTGTTCTAACAGTTTGTCAATATCTTGTTTGTCAGTAGATAAATCTGCCGTTTCATGCGTTGCAAAACTCTGAGAGGGAGTATCTAATCCCGTCACTGTTGCTCCATTGGATATATTAGTAGCTGGATTTGCTTGATTTTCAATAACCGCCTGTGCCACTTTATACACCGTCATCGCATCATTGATATTGCTAGTCCTCCGTAGCTGATTAACAATCGCACTTACGTTGATCTGACCCTTACTATCGTTTTCTGGTTTGAACAAATCATATACGTTAAAAGTAAATGCAAGGGAAATCATGTTTGCCATATCAATTGGCAATTCTTTAGGAAGAAACAGCGCCAACCGTTTATTTATTTGAGGATCAGTTGATAATTTACGTGCGATTGTAGTTATTCCGTTTAAATAAACCTCTCGTCTCTCCTGAGATTTGCTCTTTAAATCAGACGTATCAATGTATGCGATGTCCACCCGACGTGGTTTGATTAACTCCAAGGTTTTTTCGGGTTCAATAATTGTTTTTAAACCATATGAAGCATTAACGTGTAATCCTCCAGATTCAAAAACACGATGCCACATATCACGTGCCCTTGGAGTTCCAAAGATGATTATTTCTTTCATACGAAACCCTCTAAGCTATTTATTAGTAATCAAAACGCAATTTTCAATTGGAACATGAATCTGTTCACTAAATAATCTAACTATACATCCAGCCAGTTGTTGCTCCTCTGCAGGATTAAGTTGCTCTGGACACTGACGTATATCATTTAAGCGCCGAAGTTCTTTATTTAATAGTTGTAACTCATTACCTCTACTTTGCACATCTTTTTGTTTTAAGGTGTCTAACGCCTTCCGGATCCTTTTTGATAATCTTAATAATTGTTGATCCCGGTTAGTAAAGCGTGGTTGCGATGAATCTAACCCTGATAAAGGAACATATTCAATAATTAGAATATTCGGATTAGCTTGTCCCGGTTTAAATCCATTCTGACGCAGATATTCTTGTGCAATCTTTGCGGTTAATTCGCCGCAATTCTTTCCTTGTTGAATTGCATGCCAAGATGTTCGGTGAACTGTGATCATTAATTGAGTATGGTCATAAAGATAGTATTCATGGTTAGCTTGATCGTAGCGACTAAAAGCCAAATCCCACTTTAACGCCCACTGTTCGGTGTTATTATCTGCAAACATTAATCGTCCGTTCATGACGGGGGTAAATTCGACACTAAGATTGGTTGGTAAACCACTCATCTTGGTAAAACTATCTGTTTCCGGGCAAATACCGAACGATTGCGCCACATCATTAATTCCCTGATTAAAACCTTTAAAGAAAAGGAATCGACTAACTTGCATAAATGATTCGTACATATTTTCAGCAATTTCCTCTAAGTAGACCAGAAAACGATTGTTAATATCATTTTTTAATGTCCGTTCAAGAACATCTGGCGAAGTAAGTGAACGCTGATAGTTTATGCTGGCATTTGCAGTAAACTCCTGGTTAGCAAACAAACTCACATCGATATTTGCTTCTACTGTACGAAGCCATTCAAAAGCCGCTGCGTGCCCTTTCCCAAAAGAGTAAGTGAATGCCCGCGGTAAACGGTCAATACAGGCATCTTTTATTTGGTCTTGTTGCTTCTTATCAGAATATGCTGGTTTAGTATGCTGAAGGATTTCCGTTGTTAGATAAACTCGAAGATAATTGATTAATTCTGAAAATTGACGCTCGTGTTGTTGGACGTATCTATTCCAAGTTTTATCTTCAAGTATTACTTCTTCTTCTTGAGTTGACATTACTTCTTGTCCATCTTTTATTAATGGCATGTGCACACCCCTAAATGTCTGATTATGCTTTATCTACGGTATATTCGTAATTATATTACCATTTTATAAGAGCAAAAAAAAGAAGCCTCTTAGCTTCTTTCAATAAATCAGATAATTTGTAATGCGTAAGCAATAATACCAGCAACTAGTAAGATACCCATTGGAACGTTCACCAAAACCATATTCCACGAATGCTCTTTAGATTTATGTGTTTTAAACCACAAAATAATTTGCTCTAAATTCATCAATAGGATCAAACAAGCAATGAGTGCTCCAACAATGTAAATCGCAAATTCAGTTAATTCAACCGACGAAATCGGAAAGAAACTAGCGATAATCGGAATAAAAGCATTATCAACCATATGGAAGAAGATTGCCCATCGAACACCATATTGGTAAGAAATATAACCTAGCAGTAATGATAACAAGAAAATAAACGAAATAGTAACAACACTAGCATGGAAAATAGCATAGGCTAACGCTGAAACAAAAATTGCTACTGTAGGTCCAAACTTTTCTAACCGATGCAATAAGTATCCACGGAAAACGGCTTCTTCCAAAAAGGGTGCAATAAACAGTGAGTAAACTACAAAGAAAAAAGTATTATTTACTCCCTTTGTTACGTTTTGTACTCCTGTTTGAAACTGGGATTGTGTCATGTGATATAACGCAGTGGTTATTCCCTGTCCTACGCTCTTGCCAATCACTTCAATTAAGCACGCTATACAAATTAACATAAGGAATGGCCATATTCTCATATGTTCTTTTTTCGTGGGCCCTAAAAAACTCTGTCGTTCTCCAGAAGTTGATAGAAGTAATATAACTACAATTCCGACAATAGTTGCGAACAAACCACTTAATCCACGAACTGGGAATGCCAAAACATGATTTAGTAGTGGTTGAACTATCCAGTTAATCGCAATAAAAATACAAATTGCCCACAGTGCACGAGTAATTTGTTGTTTGTCATCATTCTCCATCAGACAATCTCCTCTTTATGGTATTTGTAGATATACCGATATTATAGTATATCTGAATACAAAAAAGGAAGTAGGCACATTCTACTTCCTTCCACGTTTACAACATATGCGATTCCCGTAGCGCTTCTTCGATAATAGAAGAAACAGTCCGATCCATCTGTTTCGCACGATGATTTAGGCATTTCCATAAATCTTCACTAAGCGTTATTCGAAATCTTTTTTTGGGTTGTTTTAGTACCGTCTTGGGTAATGTCGTATGAGCTAATTTCCATGCAATCATTTTACGAACCACTTGTGGTCGGCTAATCTTTGCTTGGCGACTAAATTTTTGCAATTGATTCCACTGCTCATCAACTACATAGAGAGCCCTTTGTTTTTGCTGTTCTTCGGGAACGTTTTGTCGCAGTATTTCTTGCAGTTTTTTAGCATCTTCTACCATATCAAAAATCAATGATTTAATGATATTTGAAGGTGTTGTTCCCAACGATTCTGCTAAACGCTTAAACTCTACCCATGAATTTAACGGCAACCAAATCGTCCGACGCGTTTGCTTAGTCATGACGTTTCCGCCGATAACCAGCATCACCGAGCAATGACAGTATTGCAAATCCTAGCAAATCAAGGACACTGCTCTCACCAGCATCGCCGGTGTCAGGTAATGCCCGCTTATGTTGTTTAGCTTGTCCAGGTTCCTTTTTGTATTGTTTAGCTTGTCCAACTTCCTTTGCATCTGGATCTGGAACAACGTCCGCCTTAACCGTTGGCATTGCAACTGCTTCCCGACTACCGTTTCCAAGAACGTATGAACTACCAATTTCAAAAGAATTCTTTGCACGCTGGGTTTGTTCTCGGTTAGCTTTGGCCTGAGCTTCCTTTGTTGCGTTAGATTTAGCATTGTTTAGTACGGTTGTATCCTGCGTTAAAGCATCTTCATCCGTCGCTAACCGGCTTTCGTCAGCAGCCAACTTAGCCTGGTCGGTTGCCAACTGTTGCTTAGCTTGGGCTAACAACTGCGGTGCGTTCTGATAATCGGATAATTGTTGTTGTAACTGTTTTAAAGCATTTTGGTCATTTTGCAGCTTCTGCTGATCAGCAGCTAACTGGGACTTAGCAGCATTCAGAATGTTCTGATCATTCTGGAGAGTTGTTTGGTCATTTTGCAACTTCGCTTTGGTAGCGTTCAGATTATTCTGAGCATTCGTTAGTGCCTGCTGATCAGTAGCTAACTGAGTGTTCATCTGCTGTAATTCCTGTGGAGCATTCTGAACATCCGCTTGGGCTTGTTTCAGAGTAGCTTGATCTTGCGCTAACTTATTCTGAGCAGAATTTAATGCTGTTTGTGCATTTTGGTAAGCTTGCTTAACTCCTGCTAATGCATTGTTAGCACTTGCTAATGCTTCGTTAGCACTATTAACATTATTTTGTGCAGTCGTAACGGCTTGTTGATCAGTTGCTAATTGGTTCTTTTGTGCTGCTAATTGTTGCTGTAAAGAAGACTGTTGTTGCTCTAATGACGATAAATCATCTGCGGGTACAGGGATATTATTACTAATACTAAATAGATTTGTATTTTCAATATCACTTGGTACTGTTTCTCCATCACCTGTATGAATTTGTTCAAAATGAAATTGTCCTAAATTATCAAAAGAAAATCCAAAGTACGATGCTTCCTTATTGTTTCCCCAATTGTATCCCGTTACACTTTGAGCATGTTGCGGATCACTAAATAACAGATTTTTCAAAGCGCCATAAATATTGGCACGCAAATCATTCATCGTACATGTTGTATTACTTAAACCTGTTGTCGCAGCATCTTCATAAATATTCCCTGCTGTACTATTTAATCCATACTGTTTTGCTGCATTTTCAATAGCTGAAACATCATGACCGTTGTAAATACTCCACTTATCTTGGTTATATCCTTGAGCAACCGCATTTGCAAAATTCAATGCAGATTGGTTAACAGTTAATGGTGCATTCCCTAATTTTTCCCGAATAGGGTTAACTAATTGAGCAATCCACGTTGCTAAATCTTGCTGCTGTTGTGAAGTTAAGTGAGTTGGATCAACGTCATAATCATATTCCGGACTTGAATGATACGTATTAGCAGGGTCATTCATCCCCTGAGAAAATGCATTCTGCTGATCTGATGATGAACCACTTGATAACAAACTATCCGTATAACTTGATGGTACGTCTATCACATTATGAGCATTAATTTCAGCCGTAACGTTATTTAAACTATCCTGTGTTGAGTTAATGTTATTTTGGTCAGATTGCACTTTATTTTGAGCGGCAGTCAAATCACTCTGAGCTGTAGATGCTTTTTGACTAGCGGTATCTGCCGCACTCTGTGTTGGTCCCAGAGCATTTTGAGCCATTGTTAATGCGTTCTGGTCACTAGAGATAGTTTGCTGATCTTTATTAACATTTTGCTGAGCCTGATCAGCAATTTGTTGAGCATGATGAATATCATTAATTCGCTGGTTATCTTGGTTAACCGCATCTTGTGCGCTATTAACCTTATCCTGAGCTGCTGTAACGTTTGTTTGATCTGCAGTAACACGTGACTGGTCAGCGTTAACCTTAGATTGATCATTATTAATCGTATTTTGGTCAGCGCTAATCTTAGACTGATCGTCCTGAATATTAGCATTTGTTTTACTAATCTGGTCCTTTACAGCCGGTGTCTGGGTCTTACTATCTTGGACGTCCTTAGAGTACTTATCAACATCATTCTGGTCCTTGTTGACATTGCTCTGGTCGGTTGAAACTTGCTGCTTGTCTGCGTTGACCTTGGACTGGTCACTATTTACTTTGTTCTGAGCATCAGCGACACTAACCGGCTTAGCGTTCAGGCTTTGAACTTCGTTGGTTTGTGGTTTATTGGTTGTAACTGAATCAGCATGAACCGCACCCCCAACCAATGTTGTTGAAGCCCCAATTGCTGCCATTGCACCTAATACTTTAGTTGATTTCTTCATTGTTAAAACCCCTTTGCTTTTGTTTATCAACTTTACAACTATGATTATACCATGTATTTGTATAAATGCTACCCTTTAAGGACAAAAAATCATAATTAATGGCAAAACAACGAACCGGTTAGTATTATACTCCTTTCATCTGTTCAAAATTCCGCGGTTTCACAAATGAAATGCTCTTGTAATGAAAAATAGTTACCAAGAAATTTGATAACTATCTTCTAAATTATTTTCCTGTTTGTTTCGTTTTGTCTTCCAACTCAGTACGACTAAATCGTGATTGCGTTATATTGATTCCCAACGGGGCATATTGTTGCGCAATCGTTAATTCATGCAATGCCGTCAATGTTTTTCTGTATTCCCGTTGATGGGCAGGTTCATTACTTAGCGCCCACGTTCGTAATACCTGCTTTTCAGCACTCGCCAAATGATAACCTGATAATGTTTGTTCAATTGGTGTAGTCGGATCAAGCTCAACTTGTTGACCATATGACCAATAGCGTAACTCAAGGTACAACAACTGATAACCGTTCTTAACAATCAGGAGAATACACATTGCAATTCCACCTAACCGAATTGCAAACGTCCCCCAAGGTATATCCGATTTACGATTAAGCGCTGCTTCTAACGTAGTAAATGGTACAAAGCGATCAACCCAGCTTGCAAACAATTCCGCCTTTTGCTCTGGATATACTGGAAACACAAGATACCTCACCCCAGGCAATAACCAAATTGCAATCATCCACCAACTAATCCGATTAAACAAGACGGGTGTAATTACGCTAATTACTAATAATCCCAGTTGCGCATAAACCATATAACGATCCCATTGAGTTAAACGTTTCGCATTCATCACCGTTCGCCTCACTAACTCCCAAAGGTTGAGACTTGCCCGATGTTTTGGGCACCTTCATGATTAGCCAACCAGTTATTCTGATTAAACGGAACTTGTCGCATATATTGCGATAAATTAACTTTAGCTAACCAATCTTGCATAGCAGCAACATCCTGTTCAGTTGCTGTTGCCTGACTATTACCACTAAACTTAAACGCCCCTCCTTGAGTGGAAAAAGCATCTTCGCCGTAATTTAACGGTGCTGTAAACCCAACATGTTCACCTAAGTTAGTAGCCCCATTCATCATTGGAGAAATCCGCACCCGTTGATTAGAGTTGGTATCATAGGCAGATATATACGAACCATATTTATTCCCGTCCAGAGCGAAGTCCTTATAGTGATCATCCGCAGCAAGCATGGCCATGTCGTAACCACCCCGGTCAACTACGTTGTTAGCAGCCGGAATAGAACCATATGAGATATAACCATGGTCATTACCTTGTGGGTTATTCCAGTAATCAAAATCTCGATTAGCAATTTGTCGAACCGCATTCTGAACAGATGGCGGTGTTTGTTCAACTTGTCCTTGGCCTAAGTGGTTATAAAAGGTCCCTGATTCACCCGCCGGTTGTAATGTCTTGTATATAAATGGTTCGGCATTTGTTGGAGCATTTGGATCAGCCATTTCACCAAAAGACATTGGTTGAACAAACTCCTGCCCAGCTTCAAGGTTAGGATCACCCGCCCCAAAACCTGAAACGGTCATCATCCCACCATTGGGATCTTGTGCTGTTAAATAAGAAGAACCATTTGTCACGTGTAGATTAACAGTGCCATCCGGAACATAACCGCGAGAATCTTTAACTTGATCGTATAACCCGTTAATCGAAAATGCAGTAGTCTTTGGCATAGTATAGTCCGCACTTGCGTCAAACATTGCAGGTGCTTCTGCCCAGTTTTGGACATAGTTTGATCCCGGATAATCGCGTATTGGTCCCGCATCACTGCCAGAATAGGTTCCTGTAGGGACATTTCCGTAATCCGCATAATTGCCGTTATTAGCTAATGCTCCATCCCGACTAATGCCACCCAGTCCTGACATAGTTGGTACAGCCATACTATGTGCGATTGTATTCGCCTGTTCAGGTGTATAACCGCCTGTTTCTAAACCATCTTGAAAAGCAGACATGGCTTGTCCTGCGTTAACATTTGGTGCTCCAGGCTCGCCTCCAGCTGTCCGAATTGCATGTTCCATATTGGCAGCCATAAAATGCTGTCTTACCAGATCTGGGTTACTATAGAACGCCTGTTGTGCTTGGTTAACGTCTTGTGGATGGTTTTGAGCATAGTAATGATGCCACGCCTTCTGCTGTGCAGCTGCAGTTAATTGCCCAGTACGAGCAGCCTGAGATCCAGAAATATTTCGTGCCCAATTCATCATTTGACTGGTCTTGGCATTCCCACTCGTTGGAGCACTTTGAGTCATATTTCGTGCAATTGCCTGACTAACTTGACCATGGGCGCGGCTGCCAAAGATTCCCGCCATAAAGCTTAATCCCCGTGCACGACCGTCCGGACCACCGCCAGGAAGGATCCCCCCTCCTCCATTGGGCTTCCCTCCGTTCTTAGGGCCACCGTCTTTAGGCTTCCCATCCGCTTTATTAATTCCTAATCCGCGAGCACCACCATTTTGGCGAAGAACCGCTGCGTGATTATTGGAAACATAACCACCTAATCGCGTTCGGGAAAGAGGTTCCAAATTCGCTCCCACGGGATTAGGTTCGCCATCTGCACCAGTTAATTCCGCTGTCCCCCACATTACACCAGTTAGATCTTGGGCGTCACCTAGGAGACCTTTCAAATTACCCATCATCTTACCTAATTGATTTTGGGGTTCAAAGTTCAATCCACGACGAACACCTGTAGCAAGCAAGCCTTCTTTACCGCCTGGTAGCATCATCTTTGTACCAGCGCCTATTGCCGCACCAACAGCATGACCTGCTGCCGCTCCAGCATGTAACATACCATTAATACCAATCATCCCAGTAGTAGCTGCACTGCTGGCAACACCCCGCATGGCATTTGAAGATGCTCCTGTTAAGATGTCCGTCATATTAGTATCGAAGTTTAATTGTCGCGCAATAGCTCGTGTTAATGGCTGAAATAACAGCAACGTAACCATCATAAACATTGTCGCCGTGAAGTTCTTAAAAGGATCATCCAAATTTGCTCCGACTTCCTGCTGCGCCCCCCAGAAAACAGCAAGTGTCATTAACGCAAAGGCATGAATATCTTGAATAAAGATAGTACTAAACATATTCTGGACCCACTTCCAGAAGGAATTAGCTTTGCCATCAAACATCATCGACGGGATCTGAATAAAACTGGAGAGATACAGCCAAACAAATGTAATTTGACGATAAATATAATAACCAAATACCCAGAAAGTAATTCCAACGTTAGCCAGTAGAAAAACAAAGTTAAAGATAAAACCACTAACAGATTTTCCGGCTACGTCAGAAAAGTTTTGAACGTTCACGCCCATTGTACACATGATAGTCCAAAGGCTATGTCCGCCAATACTTAATGACTGGGCAGTATTTGCAATCACCATAAGAATGGCTCCATCAAATTGGCACGCAATTCCCAATAAGATAGGTTCAAAGCCAACTAAAATAACACTAACAATCGCTCGGACCATGCCAGTAATGGATTGCGTTCGCATTTGGGGACTATTGAAAATTACACTAATCGGTAATTTAGCTGCATTAATGACAAACCCACCGATTAGGAGGGCTAACATGAAGACGATGAAGATAGCGTTAATCTTCCCTATATATCCAGCCCAAATATCAGCATTTTTCTGGTCAAAAATTAGCCCTAATGGATTATTGTTAACAATTTGATTTAAATTATCGCCAACGACTAACGCACCATTTTTAGTG
Source organism: Ligilactobacillus sp. LYQ139 (assembly GCF_045033025.1). Lineage (NCBI taxonomy): Bacteria > Bacillati > Bacillota > Bacilli > Lactobacillales > Lactobacillaceae > Ligilactobacillus > Ligilactobacillus sp. LYQ139. Next base: position 8,392 of record NZ_JBJFZW010000009.1, on the reverse strand, counting down.
TTTGTATCTACAATCCGGAAAATAGTTGCCGCAACACTGTGTTGTTGCATAAACTGAAAAATTCCTAACGACCAGAATAAGGCTGAAATACATTTAGCGACCGCTGAAGCAATGGCGGACGAAACTTCGTGAACAGCAGCACTCGCTTTCTTTTTTACTGCTTGGGTTGTAGGGGCTTTACTCAAGTCTTTAGCCGCTTTAACCGGATGACCGGCTACAAGGTCCTTAGCTCCCTTTGTTGTTGCGGCCGCTTGTTTTCCAATTAAGCTATGATGTGCCCAGGAAGAGAGACCATTCCCGACAGTGTGCGCTGCAGCACCTAAGTGACCGTGGGCAATGTCACGTCCCGCTTGTTTTGCAACATGTAACGCACCTTTAGGATTCAATCCAAGAGCTTTACCCGTATTAGCAACGTTAAAACCACCGGAGGACGAACTAGATGCCCCCATCATCCCAAATAGGAATCGATTTGCGCCTTTCACAATCGGATTCATTATTTCTCACCACCCTTCAATTAATCAATCTCTGCCGCAGAACGATGTTGTCGTGCCAAGACATCATCATCTAAATTCTGCATCTGTTGAGCCGTTTGGCGTTTCCGAGCCCGCACTTTACCTTCATTACTTTCGGCATATTCCATATCACCTGGTGCATTCCAAAGCTTTACCCAGAGTTGCTGACTTTCATCCATCAGAATTCCTTCACCGGGTTCAGTTTTAGAACATAGCCGATCCATTACTCCGTTGTTAAGGTTGAACAAGCTCTGAGTAACATGACGCTCTGATTCATTGACGTGCGCAAAGAAGAAGAAATTCGAGTTAGAAATTAACGGCCGGAACTTATTGCTATCCTTTAACTGGTCTAAGTCCTGAGCTAACCAAACAATGCTGGCGTTAAACTTCCGGGCCTGCCGAACCGACGTTTCAATAAAGTCCCCAAAAATCGGGTTCTTAATCTGCTCCAGAACTTCGTCGATACACAAAACCTTTTTTTGCTCCGCATAATCAGGGTTCGTAATCCAGTTATCCCAATTAATCTGGGCAATCACATATGCAGCAATTTGCTTAAAGGACCCGTGCAGTTCGGAAATATTAAAGTTTACGTAGTGATACTTTGATAAGTCCGTTCCTTTCCCGTAGCCATAGAAAGTCTGACCATCAAAAATCGGCGTTGATCCGTCTCGTAGATATGGGGAAAGCACCTGTAATAACCGGTTAGCCGCTGTATCTGTCTTATCCGCTTGATAATAGTCCTCCCGAATTATGTGGACAATATCTGATAAAGTGGGTTCCCGTTTGGGCGTATTCTCAAAGTACTGGTTATCAACGACGCTGGGCTCACCTGTAAATAACGATTCTGGATCAGCGGTGATGCTCATTTGGTGTAGAACTTCTTTGAAGGCCTCGGCCAAGATATTTCGCTCAGCCGGGGTCATGATTTCCTTATTACCGAATTCTGCCGCATAAATTTGACGAATAAAGTTAATTAGTTGATTAATCTTATTTTGAATCGGCACATACCGGACATAGTATTCCCCACCATGGGTGACTAACTGCCCTCGTTTAATGTTTTGTTCCTGAAGCAATTGACGAAGCTGTTGTTCATCTGCCTGAATATCATCCTTACGCATCACATTCACAGGCCGCTCAGCAATGGTCAGTCGGCACGGGTTAATCCGTAAATCGCTATCTTCCGTGAAATCTAAATTTAAGGCATCCGGTCCTAGCCGCCTAGCCAATTTAACGTATTCCCGCTGTGGATCAATCGAACGTTCGTAATATCCTAGAGTAGTAACTTCCCGATAAAGCTTAACCTTAACCGCAAAAGATTTCCCATAACCAGACGAGCCAACGACCCCCATATTGTAATTAGCTGGGGCATGTTGTTCCGTTCCAAAAATATTTAGATATTCCATATTTTGTTGAGCCGTTTGTTGGTTAATTGCAAACGGAATCCCGCCGTTAAACCGTCCCTTTTCGTTTTGGGCCGGGTCCAACTTCGCTAACGCATGACTATCAATAATCCGGAGTGCATCATCCAGCGACGTTAACTGCGCTCCAATTGGGATAGTCTGAAGGAATCCAGATTTAACCCGTTTATTAAGCTTCTGAACTGTAAAACCCTCGTTTCCCATCATCTTGGCAAACTGATCGCACCGCTTCTTCAATTGATTTGGGTTATCACCATATACTAGGAAAGTGGTAATCAAATGGAATACAGCGTCAGTTTGACTCATAACCCCGTTCAACAGGTTCTCAATGCTCTGCGCTTTATTTAGGTTATCCCGAGTTTGAAACTGCATTCCCTTGTCGCTCTGATACATTAAGTTTCCTTCGATAATGGTTTTCATCCGGGTTAAGTCCCGGTTAGCAATCTGATTTTCTTGTGGATGAATATCAAGGGAAATATCAACCCACCCTAAGGAAATAACATTCCGTAAAACATCCATTCCAAGCTGGCGTGGGTAACCAGCCGCTGGAACATAGTATGGTTGAGAATACGTCCGTTCTGCTCCACTTTCGTCGATTAAAATTGTGTCTGGGTTGTCCCCGGAGTCAATCGAGATTGACGCTGGACTGAAAGTATCCGTCTGCGTTGGTGCCCCAATAAACCGGGAAGCTGATTTATTCTTTTCTACTGGAATGTATGCTACACGGCCTGCATTCTCAAGACCAAAATCCGGGTCTTCATTAATTACTGGGGGTTCATCTTCAACGGTCGTTTGGTTTGCACAATGTTTCTTAAAAAACGCCATTAGTCATCCTCCTCCGTCATGGACTCACGTTCTGCCGCTATCTGTCTTTCCTGTTGGTGTAATTCATCCCGAAGCTTCTCCTTTCGAGACTGGTCTAATTCCCTGCTAACCTGGGTCGCTAATTGATGCCGCCGAGTAAGATAAGCCAACCGAAGTTCTTGCATTTTCTGCTGTAATTCCTGCATCCGAGGATCATGATCAATTAATGTCCGCATTTGTTGCTCAAGCTGTACCATCCGGTCAATATCATCAATCTTCTTATCCGTTTCACTTGCTGTAGTAAAAAGATTAAAGTTTTGATTGCTGACTAAGCGCTCAAACGGATGTGAGCGCGCTGTGTGCCGATTAAAGGTCCGGTAAAAAAGCGCTAAAAGGTCGTAAGTATAAAGGCGGGTTAATTTATGGTGGCGATTAGCTAGAAACGCATTAGCGGCCATAATGGCGCTATCAAGCTGTTGATTAGCATTTGCATAGACTTCCTTAATCACATCGTCCGCAGTCTCGGCTTCAATAATGTCGTCATCCTGGACTTTAACGATGAACTGCACGTAAACCCGATTTTCAAACCGCTCACCAGCATGTTCAAACTCTTCGGCCTGTTTTAATACTTCATGGCCAAGCTCCTTGAGGTTCTCAGATTCGTGCTCATCCTGGTCAATCCGTTGGTGAGCCTGTTTAAAGTAAGCCCGCATATCGGTCAAAGCCCATTGTAGGGAGATCTTGGTGTGGCCACTTAGTCCACTCAAGAACAACTGACTGTGCACGTCTTCAAGGGCCTTTTCATATGAAGTCTTTAGGAACGGGTTCGACTGTTCCATTTCAGCAATTCCCACAAAGGTCTTAGCGCCATCACCGACGTCGTATTCCAACATACCGTCGATAACATCGACTACCCCAGCGTCCTTGAGTAGTTCCTGGAACGGTTCCCAGGCATCAAAGATTTCATTATTGGCCCGGACAATCCCAGGATCGACAAATTCGCCATCCTCAGGGACATCATCCTCATCATCTTCGTCTTCATCCCAATCATCTTCAACATCATCTGTAACGGATTCACCGCTAGTACGTGGTGCAGAATTAAATTTTCGTGGGGTGTGTTGGTGACGATAGAACATGATCCCTGCAATTACTAACGCCACAACTAAAATTACGAGTAATGCGTAGTACATAAACTTGAACTCCATTTCTGCTTGTCAAATCTGAATTATTAAAGGAAAAGGATGACGACCGGTAGTCATCACCCTTTAATGTGGTGGACGCGTACCGTCGCAAATAATCACCACAGGACATTGGTAATTCCACTTATTTTAATTAACGGTACGAATTATTACGGCGGCCACGATTCCGCGCTCTTTGGTGTTCCCGAAAACGTTTGTTAACCCAAACACCCGTTTTGGCACGGAGTTTATTCGCAAAGTCTTGATGAGCAAACGTATAACCACCGATGGCAAAAATCCCTGTAAACACAATTCCTGACGCAATTACCCAGAGGTTAGCGCCATAACGAAATGAGTTAATCAGGCAGTTCGCACCTAAAACAACTGCTAAGCCATAAAATACATAACTTAGCGTATGACGCTCATTGCGCTGGTTGGACTTTGCTCCGCTGTACTTCTTAGTTGGCATCTAATCCCTCCCCTCTTCATCCGGTATTTCCCGTTCACGCCATCCGGCTGTAGTTTCATCACTGATAAACACGCCAGGATCTCTATTAACAACGTGATTGGTGTGGTAATTAATATATTCACCACATTCCGACACCCACTGCCGGTCAATTTGCCGTTGAACATAAGCATAATGTAGAACAACAGGATTCACGCTATCAGAATAGATCCGTTTAAAGGACAGATATAAGAACGGGGTCATAATAATTGCTGAAATAAGTAAGCTAATTAAGAAGCGGGTAATGGTTCCGAGGCCGAATAAGCGAAGGATTAACATTAGCCCAATATAGACAACTACGGAAAGGCCTCCACCCACGCCTAAAATACTGAGTTGTCGGTCCGAAATAAAACCAAGGATGGTCTTTTCTTCCGTCCGCGAAGGAATATTCGCAACCATTTCCGCTTCCAGGCTAATTGCGTGGTCTTCTTGTTGTTCAGCCATCGTTAATCATCCCCTCACTTAATTACCTAACACTTGGTTAGCTGCAATCGCAATAATCGGTTGCGCATTAATCATCAGTACAGCTGCGATAACACAGGCAATCATTCCGATAATTGCCATTGAACGACCCCGTGGGTTATCAAAGATGCTGCTTCCTGCTAACCGAGCACATGCTACAACAAAGCCGCAAACACAAACAAATAATGCCGGAGCATAAATCCAAGGCAAGACTTTCTGCCAAAGGAAGTCTTCTAAAACTTGGACGTTCGTTCCTGAGCCAGTCCCGACAATCGTCTTGGTATTTTGGCCAACATCTGGTTCGGTTGCTAAAGCGTGTGTTCGACCAAGCATAGCGATCCCAGTGATCCCTGCACTAATCAGTAATGTTCCCATTACCATCATCCTTTCTTCAGATTTGACATAGCTATATTTTAGAACTAACTTAAAATACAGTATATCTGATTATTTTCTATCATATAAAATGATGAAACACCATACTTTGTAATCGGAATAACCGGAATAACCGGAATGACAGTGAATTTTGAATTTAACAGGAGGATAAAATTATGAAAAAATGGCGTCGTTTTTTGGCATGGATTGGTTTAATTTTAGGACTAGGAATTATTACTATTCACCTACCCTTCGTCCAACATTTTCTGGTTAATCATGCCAGTGAAAGGACCGTGCAACGAGCAACACGGAAGAATATTGCCAGGAACGCACAACGGAAAGGGAACTTTGATGCTGCTAAAACAACGCAAGCAAATGCGGCCATGGAATTACAGAATCTTCGGAATAGTAAACATGCACCCGTAATTGGTAAGCTTAGCATCCCAGCTGCAAAGATTTACCTGCCAATCATTAAAGGCTATGGACCCGGGAGTGCTTATTTAGCCTTAGGCGCTTGTACAATGCGTCCGGATCAAAAAATGGGGCAAAACAACTACCCGTTGGCTGGGCATCATATGGTACAAAACACCATTTTCCATCGTTTAAATAAAGTAAAACCCGGTGACATGATCTACATTACAGACATGCACCGAGTTTACTGTTATAAGGTATATTCAAATAAAACAATTACAAAGTGGGACACTAACACTATTCAGCCCGCCACTCATGATGGTAAGCCAATTATTACGCTACTAACTTGCAATACGTATACTGAAACGAATTACCGGTGGTGTGTAAAAGGAAAACTACAACACGTGTATAAGATATATAAAAAAATAACTAAAATGTAAATCACATACCGAGTGCATTGTATTCCTTAATCTTAATATTGGATGCCTTTTATAGTCTCCATTATCTTTCTAAGATTAAACGTGCCCATTTTTTGCTGTTTATCTATGGTTCTATACAACTTAACACACCCGTTTTCTTCTTTAGGATTATATCCTCGCTCTAAAGTGTCTCTTTGACGAACAAATAATATGGCGTGCTTAGACTTAATGTTTTTCAAACCACACATCTTCTCAGGATCAACAAACCATAATATAAAGCGCAGTAAATCATCACCCGATTCGAGTTGCTTTTTAGCTCCTTCGACAACTTTACTACAATCTGATCTATCCTTTATCTCTATTTGATAAATATCTTTTCCTTCAAGAATGGTTAAATCGCAATCCTTTGGGCCACATGTTTTGCTACCAGAAAGAAACTCTTTAAATTCTTCGAGGCGAAAATAAAGTACATCCTCATCTCGAATATTTAGATTAAGGTTTAATGAATATTTTTGTTCCACAACCTTAAACGTTTTTCGGTCACAATAATCTGCATCAAGGAAGCTATACCAATCTCCATTATACTTATTAAAGTTTTCAAACATATTTCTCACATCTATTCATCTATTTCATCAATAAGCTCGTAATATTCGTCATTAATTTTTCTGGTAGTATCATCAAAATTCTCAACAGATTCTTCAATGTTAAAAATATCATTTATGTTAGTTGCACTACCATCTTTGAACTCATACACGTTAACTTCATCGGTATTTTTACCTTTTACTTTATCCTTTAAGACACAATTTATTAATTCTTTAATAAAGTAATCGCTGTGAGTAGAAATAACCAATTGAATATTATTCTTCACCATTTCGTAAAGTAATTTTGCAATCAATCGTTGGTTTTCAGGATGTAAATTCATTTCAGGTTCATCAAAAAATAACCATTTTCCTTCTGGATCAGACCTTAAAAATAAATCCAATCCAAATATAGACTTCAATGAACTAGAAATCCCCTCAAAATCTAAGGTAGATGAAGAAGAGTCCGGCAGAGCGTAAGTCAATTTATCCTCATTTCCATCATATTTAAAGCTACCAGGGATAAACTTATTAATTAAGTCATTTTTATCTATTGACTCACTTATTTGATTTAACTTCTCGACGTTATTATTAACAAAGGAAATATATTTCTCGATCGGAAACGAATATTTCCTCGGACTTTTTTGCTGTTGAAATTCATTTGTACTTTGAATTCCTTGCGTAGGAAAGCTATTTAATCTAGTAAGGTTTAAGTCACGACGAAAAACATTTATACCGATTCTTTCTGCTGGTAAATATACCGGCAGCGCCGATTGAAAAGGTTCAAATAAATTATTCTGAATGCATAAACTGACAGCTCTCAGACTATTATGATTCTCACAGAATTCATTAAATTGATCCTCTAATTCACCGTCAGATATATCTATTTGTGGTTCATAACTTAGTTCTATGGAATTACCATTTAGATTGCAAGTTATTCTGTTACAATCTTTAGTTTCAACTTCACTTTTTTCTGAACCATCTACAAACAAATCTACTTGTTCCCTCCGTAACTGCCAAGAATAATACCATAAAGTTTTGTTCTTTCTAGTCCTTAAAAGTGCATTAACATCTTCAGGGGACACTTCGATTCTGCTCGATTTCGTATATACTCCAGTATGGTTGAAAAATGAACTAAAGTTGTTAAAGCCAATTGAATTGAATTGTTCACTTGCTTGTTTTGCAATTTTATTCTTTACTTCATTTACGGATATTAATTTATTTCCATTGTGTAAAATATCCTTTATATCCTCTTCCTTAATTATATCCGCAACGAATCTATGGTTAAACCAATGTATAAACGCAAATAACGCATATGCTCCCAAAGTTTTACCAGTTCCATTTTTCCCAATAAACACATTCATTTTATTAAGACTTATCTCTACGTTCTTTATAGGGCCTAAATTTTTTATTCTCATTATCTTATTACCTCTTAAAACCATATCGTTACTTACAAAAATTATCTTATATCACAAAAAAAAAATCAATCTCTCACCTTTCTACAAATAAATTCCACTGTTCAAAATCTCAAACAGTGGAATTCGTTATTTATTGAGTTAACCGCACTTATGCTTCACGCTTCTTCTTAGGCGCTAAGAGAGCGGCCCCTGCTAATAAGGTACCTCCGATAGCCCACCAGTCATTGTGCTGACTGTCACCCGTATCCGGTAACTGGTTACCCTGCTGCTGGTGGTGCTGCGGGGTAACACCTGCCGGTGTTGCCGGATGAATCG
>NZ_JBJFZW010000008.1:0-41567 GCF_045033025.1 Ligilactobacillus sp. LYQ139 | reverse complement strand
TTCTCTGGGCTCTTCGCCGCCACCTTTGCCGTTGTCTCCTTGACATTCCGCTTGACCGGCGTTATGAAGACAATCCTATCACACCATTGTTTTACGAACCCAAACCTGCTATGTATCTAAAAAACAAAATAAAAAAGGTACCCAATTCGGGTACCCCATAACAATGAAGATATGAGTGTAGGTGCACACTCATTAACAAATTCAGTATAACATGATTTTCTATTCTGTTAAGTTCTCAACTCGTTTAAACGTAAAACCGATAACACTTTAACATTTTCTTAAACGCTCACAAATCATTGTTTGTAACTTACGTAAATCTGAAATTGTTGCTTGCCTAATAAAAGCTTTAGCATGTGCTCGTTCTTGACTATAACGCTGTTTTTCGTCTTCCGCTGACGGAATCAACTTACCTTTATTAGTATGTTTAATAAGAAGCTGTTCCTGTTCAATTCCGTATACATTTGCAAATTGAGCCAATCGCTGTCTAGGAACTTTAATTTCGTGATTTTCATATTGTGATAACGTAGCAACTGACACTTTAATCCCATATGACGCAAGCTTTTCGCTTAACTTGGTTAACGAAAGCCCTTGCTGTTCACGTAACAGGCGTAGATTATCAGCAACGTACTGATCGCCATATAATTCAATTAAAGAAACGTCAAAGAACTGTGCTATTTGCCGTGCCCGTTCTAGAGACATGCTTCGTTGACCACGTTCATATTTTGCTAACGTGTCAGGTGAAACTTTAATTCCCTCTTCACTGAGCTTTTTACTAAGTTGTGCTAAAGATAATCCATGCTGTTTGCGAATGGCACGCATTCCCATTTCAATCACCTACTTTATCGTTGCTATTCTATCAAGAGTATAGTATTACCCGCAACAACATGGGTTTATTGAATTAATTAAACATTATGTACTCGGGATTTTTCTTAAATCCCGAAAGAATTTCTTATTCACTTTTATGATACTAAAGCTAAGAATTGTTTTTTTAATGACAAATTAACTTTAATAGCTTTGCTACCTGTCAATAAAAGACTCCCCAAACAAAGCGTTGCTAGAATTAATACAAGAAAAGCATTAAATGATAAAAAGATACTTGCAATAAGCCCAACCATGCAGATTGCCATGAAAACAAATAACCCTGTAATCATTATAACTTTAAGTGGCATAATCATTTCCATACCGATGCGCTCAACCATTGCACTGTATGTGGTATTTGTGAGATCAAGCCCACAATTATGATCACGAAATTCTTTCACGGTATGTTTTGCATGCCAAACCAAATATATAAAAGCAACTTCAAACAGTGCCAAACAAGTACAATCCAAGATACCAAAAAATAATAATATATTGTTCATTTTAATTAACCTCCTAAGCATAAATTACGCGAAAATTATACACTCCAAACTGGCGTGAAACTTGACGCCTTAGACGCTTTAATCCCCAATACGTGATTGCTGAAAGAATATACGACGTATGATTCCGATAAGATTCCGCAGGCATTACGAGACGATGCGCATTATGGTACTGAGGAACATATACGACCCCTAAACATTCTGTATGCATTGCTGTGTGATAATCAATCGCATATACAGGTACACCTGATAATGTAGTCGTTGTCTTATAAGGAGTTAAATAATAACGTTTCATAGTCGATCTCCCGAAATTGATTAACTGGCTGCAAGTTTATTAGTCCTCCTTCCCAATCACCAAGCTAAATGGGCATTTCGCAACGTTTGCTCCGCCTGAGTTGGACTTTCCCCTCGCAGCTGATCTATAACGTTATTCAAACGATTAATTAAATTCTGTAACTCGGTGTTTGTTTGCTGCGACTTAATGTTATTTAATTGCTGTTGAATATTATTTAATGCATTTTGATATGCTTGGTTATCGTTGTCTTGCTTATACTGCTTAATTGCATCTCGTAGCTCTTTAACTTGCGCTGCAAGATCAGAAATGTGTTGAGCATTATTATTAATTCGCGATGTTTGCGATGTTTGCTCCGCCTGATTATCTTGGTTGATCAAATGTTGATGATGAATTCCAGCAACAATAAGTCCAATTACTATTAAAAAAACAACAATCCATGACCATTTACGATGATGCTGGAGTTTACCATTTCCACCACGCTTTTGAAATTGTGTACCAATTAAAACCACCGAAAGAGCACCTACATATTTTTGATCCGAACTACTACGTCCATCCCGAAAGAGAATCGGAATAGACTGCGGTAAACCGACCCGTTGTTGGTCTACCATTGATTTATCAAATGAAATCTGATCAGTTACGTCTACTCCGGTCGTTGTCATCGCTGTAAGACCTGTACGTCGAATCAGCTCCTGATCAGTCATTGCATTAAATTCCCTTGGTGTCAGCTCTAGTTCACGTGTTACCATTCTTAATTCTGGTTTCTCCAACTTTTACACCTCTTTTACTTAAATTATTCCTTTATAAGATTCTCATCATGAATGTTATTAATAATTTCCAACTGCCTTTTACAAGCAATCATGAAATTCTCAAGTGTGCACCCTCGCTTATCAGAAAATTTCCACTGGATCTTATTATTACCGCAACAAATAGGAACTGCCGGTGCAACTACAAAAGACGCTCGTTTATCTGACCAATGTACCAAATAGCGGTTATTTTTATTTCGCGGTTCCAGTGTTTTTAAAACAATATCGCCATCATAAATCAAAGTACCGTGCATATCTTTTTGACCAGTACCCATTTCAATATCAAAATCAGGCATAACCCCCAGCACAACTTCAGCCGCATCTTTAGAGAAAATGGCGGTAATATCTTGCAACTTCTTCTTTCGGTATTTATGTGTTCCATAATCATAAATCCTAAACCGTAAACATTCGCGGCTCATTTCTTCAACTAACATAACACTACCTTCTTTCCCTTAAATTAAACATTGAATAATTACGACGAGAATGACGACGGTAATAGCGACGAAAGAGGTAATAACAAAGTGTACCAATCCCAGCACCTACAACTACACCTACCCAACCGTGCATTAATCCATGAAGATAAGCCAAATGATAAAGCATTCTCCGTACTAATTGCATTACAAAATGTGCCATAAGATATTTCATAATTAATCCGCCCTTTTTAGTAGTATTTATTTCTACGCCAATTATTATATCATATATAAATACACTTGCAACTGTATTTATAAACAAAAATTACTTTTATTCATTGGTTCATACTTTGTGCTTGCTCCTCATTCTCTGGTTACTGTTTCATCCACGCTACTGGTGGTTGCTTACTTTGATACCCCTGATATTCAAAATGATAGTTATTAAAACGATAAATCCAGAGCTGGTAAATCGCACCGTTTTTTGCCATCTCATAAAGTTCACTGATATCAATGTGGTCGTCAAATTCCCAAACTTCAATTTGTTTATTTCGATGAATATCGGTAATCGCTGAGCAGATGGAAGCATAGCCACCATTATTTTTTGTTAATCCGTATGCTCCAAGCTCTAACGTCCATTTAAGTCGATCAGTAGAACACCGAGGGTTAACACAAAACACCGCAATAGCGTCTGGATTTAAATGATGTTTGTGGGCCATTCTGTAAGTTGCCCAAGCCGTTGCTAATACGCCACCATTATTGGAATTTAACATATGTTTTTGAAGTTGTCTTCGGTTAGTCATTATTAATCACCTTACTTTAGCTGTAACTTGCGGTGTGTCGTTTTTAAGTTGTTTTAAAAGAAAGGTTCTTTATCGTTCATTGGTGTGCCCCTTAGTTTAAAAATTGGTATCCATGATACCCAACCCAATTAATTAATTTACTTAGTAGAAAACAAATTATTGTTATTCGTATGGCTCCATGCCCACTTTCTTTAGTCATCATTAGTCTCTTTGCTTAGAATTCCTCTTTTCTTCTTGTATCAACGAAGTAAAATATTCCTCACATAATTCTTTAAATGAATCAGATGCTATATGCTTTGAAAAGTCCTTTCTTAAATCATCTAAAGACCAATCACTAAATATACCCATGTTATTCGCCTCTTTTATATCTATTTTTAGCTTATATTTTCGGATCTTCGTGGATGTTCCCGATGATTCTGTTATCGAGAATTTCAAATGTTTCAGCGTCATCGTTAACCATTTCATCTACTGTTATTAATTCTGGATACTCGTTATCATCATTATCGTTAGCCCAGAAAATTCCATTTTTAAGGGTAATTAAAAGACGTTCCTTGTAGATTTCGTCTTCCTTTTCTGTTATTTGTACAACATCGCCTTCATAGATTAATCGGCCTTGTTTATCCTTTAAACCGCTACATTGTTCTAGTACGTAACGTTCACTATCATCAATCTCAGCGATACTTAATACGCGAATATTGCCAGCCTGCGAAATAACGTTTAATCCTCTTTCGACACCGTAGATGTACTTCTGTTTTTGTTTATCCCATGCGCGGAATTTGTACTTATCGTGCATTGCTATTCTCCTTCCCGTAATTCTTCGGCGACCTTGTCATAGAACAACCGGTCAAATTCAGCAGGTGCTTGCTTGACAGGATTTTGCTTGTGCAATTCATCAGCAACTTCCTTTTGCAGTTGCCTAATGACATTTATTAGTTCGTATTGGATGCAGAGTCTATATGGATTTTTATCTTGCGTTCCTGATTTTAAGAACTTAATTTCGCGTAATGTCATTGTCTTGCCGAGGTTCGGAAGCGTAACTGATACGTCACTAACGTCGGGGTTAATTAAAATTGGCTTATCAGCTATTAGAAGCTGTTTGGCATAGATTAGATTTTTAATGATTTGAATGCAATTCTTGAGCGTCACATTGTCGTTTTTATAACGCCCGCTAAGACTATTCGCCATGCCTAGACAGCTCTTAATGAATCGGGGCATGTCGTAGTACAGGATGTCATACTTAGCGTCGATAAATTGACTGACAAACGGATCGTGCTGGTCATATGCTAACGGGTCTACCACAAAAGGCTCAATTAGGTTAGGGTTTCCTTTCCGAATTAAGCGCCAAGCCTGGAGCACACTGTATTCTTTAATATCGTATGTGTGTCCCGGTTCGTCGATAATCCGCTGGCTTGATACTGGTGTGCTAGTAAGTACTTCTTTAGGCTTATCTTCAACTAGCACAACAAAGTCGCTATCGGAGTCATCAGAAGCTAGTCCGTTAAGCTTAGAACCGCTTCGCCAAACGCCAATAGCGTGGTGTGGACCGTCAAGCGTGGTTATTAACTGTTTGGCAATGGCACGTTCAGAATTGTTTTCCATTTTCTGTTCTCCTTTCTTAGTTCATTATCATTTCTTCTTTCCATTAACTAACATTAGTTCTTCGTCGTTTAGTTCCACGTGAGCGTTATTGATGATAGTAGCAATCTGGTCAATGTCATTATTGTGAAAGCCCAGGTTCTTTAGTACACTAGTAATCGTGTCACTAGTAGCTAGACGTTTGATTTTTTGAACTTCGTGTTTACTCTTATTTTTAGCGTTGGTAGTGACAATCTTAGTGGTATAGCTGATTCCTTCCGTCGCAGCAATGGTGCTTAACGCGACGGAATCACCAATAACGTCTTTAAAATTTTGGTACTTGTCTTTTAAGCTGATGTGGGAAGAAATGTTGTTACTCCCCTGCTCTGTACCAACAATTAGGTGCATAGTATATTTACTTAAGTCTGGATTGTTCATCTTTTCCCTCCTCAAGTCGCTGTTCCTTGCTGTTAAACAATCACTAAATTGATGCATAGTTGGGTTCTTAGTAATTTTGTCGCTCATGATTTCAGATCCTTTCTGATTAGTTCATTACGGTCATAAGCCGTGAAGCCGTTGGTTCTAGTTTTAGTAGCAGACTGTAACCAAGCTTTTTCAAAGGAACGTTTTGACCCTTTGAATCTTCGATACATACTAATTCACTAACATCGTAACCATTTGATGTTTCTTTAATAGCTCCATATCATCTTTAGCACATTGCTTTTCAATTTGTGCTTTGGAAGGCTGTTCTACGTAAATCGGTTGCGTTTGACTCACTGAACTAGCATTGGCTGAATTACCAATTAACGGCATTACAACGGCACCAATCAGCATTAAATTCTTAATTGACTTAATCATTTTTATTTCACTTCTTTGTTGTGAAGGTCTGCTTCCTTAACGAAAGTCCCGTTAACCGTCTTGCCCTTCCGGTTAGCAATATGACGCCAGGCATTTTCCCAACACTTATTTAATGGAATGTTCCTTTGCTTAGCGAAGATAACTAGCGTAACTAGCACATCACCGAAGCTATCCATCAGATGAGCATCATTACCTTTGAGATAGTCTTCGGTTAATTCGCCACATTCTTCGTGGAACTTCAATAACTGGTTCGATTGCATCAAGGCGTTTAATTCGTCCTGCGAAAAAATTTCATTAACTTCGGTTTGCAATAAGTGACGTTTGTCTGCCCACTTGATTACATTCTTGGTAAATTCTTCAAAAGTCATAATTAATCTTCTCCTATTCGTGGATTATAGTTGTGTTCCGGGAAAGCATTTATGTGCTCCTAAGAAGGAGTTTTCTAAATAAGCTACTACTGCTTTATGTTGTGCCCAGGTCTCGTCTTCTGATTTGTCATCATCATTACAATCATAGTGATACCGTAGTTTTAATTTATCGTTATTGAGTGTATATAACGTATAAAATGGAGCGACCTCAACATCGCCATCATCATCAGACGCATCATAATTAACTATTAATTTAGAGTTTTTGTCTGAAACACAATCGGTATTACTTCCAACAATATAAACGTTTTTTGTATTAATTTTGTTGGCATCACGGCTTAATTTTTGAATTACCCTATCATAATGAGTGTGTAGCTGTTCCATTTTTAAGGCTTTTCCACCAGCTAGACAAAGTAAGAATACGGTCCATGCTGCTAATGTATATTTAAATATCTTTTTTAACAGCAAAAAGTGGTTAAACTTATTTTTCTTCATGTACCAGTTAAATACCAACAGCACAACTAAACTAACAAGTGCTAATGTTAAAAATGTAACTATAACTGCTGGCGAGGCTTGGTAAAACTTTATCAATTTAGCATGTTGATTGTATTCAGCTATCCACGTACTTAATTTCATTTCTTTTAGTCCTCTCTAATCACTAAATAGTGATAATTCATTATTCTGTTCTTTAGCAAAAACACTCCAACGAGTCTTACCGCGCTTATCTCCAAAAAGTGGTTGACATTTAATGGCACTTAAAACATCAGAAAATGATACTTGTTCCTCGTTCCATTTAAATACCAACACACCGTTTGGCTTTAAGACTCGCTGACATTCCCAAAAACCATCATGGATAACCGTTGGCCACGTTTTAGGATTTAAGCTGCCATACTTTTTTCGTAGCCACGAAGATTCTCCCGCATGGATTAAATGAGGAGGGTCAAACACGACTAAATCAAAAGATCTGCCGTCAAATGGCATGGCGGTAAAATCAGCTAAAACGTCTGGATTAACATCAATAATGTGACCCGTTGCTAATCGCTCATAGTAACGTCGTTTATCCATGAAAGTAACTCTCGTATCTTGCTTGTCATACCAAAACATGCGGGAACCACAACAAGCATCAAGGATTCGCATAATTTTGATTACACTCCTCTCCTGTTTAGTGGATGACTATTGAAATTACAGAAGCCAATAACCTTTTCTTTAGTAAATTCACCGGCTTTAATATCCACGGTATGCTCTTCTTCCCTTCCAAGGCTTCACAATGTAGCCGTGTACACAAGGGATTAATTCCTCAAATAAAATCTTTTCTTTATCTTTCTTAGAAAGATGCTCCTCAACTTCTTTCATTTCCTGATATAGCTCTGGCAAAGGATGACAAGCGAGATAAATTTCCTCACTGTAAAGACGTTCCCATTCAGCAGAGCGTTGCAACGGATTCTTTGTAATATAATCACGATAGTATTTCTTATAATCTTTCACTACAGCCATTTAAATTCTCCTTCCTAACCACAACACGCCAAAATTGGTGAGCATAAATAATTACCTTTTTCCTTTATCAAATAGATGACCAAGTAACATACCAAACCATAGTGCTAACAAACACGTTACAATTGAAATTATTCCTTCAATCCATTGACCATTAAAAAGGCTTTGGAATGATCTTTCCCAATCCGAGAAAAGTGAAAAAACAGGTTTTATCGCCCCTGTTAAAATTAAAATTGTAGTGATAATTGTACTGAGCACATCGCCGAAAAATATATTGCCCATTACGGAAGGAAATTTATTGTTATCCTCGCACGTAATAACAGAACGACTATCGATATACGATTTCTTTACTTGTTTAGTTACACATTGATGCTGGCTTCTCCGTTTACTGGCCAAGCGAAACCGCTCAGCACGCCATTCTTGTTTATCCATTTATGTCATTCCTCTTATTCAATTATTATTCTGTATTATCTTCTTAGCCCGAAAACTTTCCCTTACTACAACATGCCAAAGAAAAACCCCTTAAAAAATGCGCCAGCAAAATTTAAAAACCACATTAACTTCACTTCCCTTCAATTAATCGTCTTCGTCATCATCCGCGGCATATACAATTTCATCATCATCTGCGAAAATATCGCTAATAGTGGATTGGTCATCTTCATCCGAAATCGGCGCCCGTTGAAGCCGTTCCGTTAACTCATCCTCCGTAACACTGTCAGCCCGTTGTCCACCATGAGCTTGCGTTTGTATTGGTTCGTTCTGGCAATTTTTTACTGATTGGGAACCAGTCGAAACATCTTCATTCACTGCATCTTCTTCGTCCGGTGCTTCAAAGAGATTATCTCGAAGTTCTTCAAAAACCCATTCCGGCACTCCCATAACGGTTTGGTGAATTGGCTTGATTTGTTCAAAGTGTGGCAAGTTATTAGCTGAATGGCTTAGTTCATTTACATAGTCCATTGCGGTCTGAAGATTTACTGCCAAAGGTTCGACTGCATGGTTATAATCCATACCATCCGTTTGATAAAGGTCTTGATGATCATGTTCAAAATATGACCGCACCCGCATAAAGTATTCATGCATAATGAGATCCACACCGGCAAAGTCAGGATTCGACCGGTTAATATCTTTCCGATAAGCTTGGACAGCAGCTTGATCCTGAGCATTCTCTTGCGGATCCATCCGATATGGTGAATGATGCAGCTGTTGGTGATCCACCTGCGTTACCTTTAAGTGGTCGTATGGCACCGGGGAATTCTTATCGTTATACCGAATGGCAATCGTATATTCCTGCATCCGCATCAGTTCTTCTGGGGTGATATTTGGTACTTGCTGGAAGTTTCCCCGCAAACTAAAGCGGTCATTCCGCGGGCCCTGTACTTTCGTATCGGAGTACGCCTTTTTAAATTCCTGATGTGTCCCGAACATCGCCGAACTGTACTTAGCGTCGTTAGCTTCTGCATCTCCGAAGGCTACTTTCGTCCGCAGGGTGGCCATTAACGTCTTCGTAAAGGCATCGCCAAACTTATTCGTAATCTGAGCTGGCGACTGAACGATTGACATTAGTGGCGTCCCGTATTTCCGGACCTGTCCAGTGGTCTGCACGTATTCTGCGGTCATGTAGTCAACGTGTTCATCAAAGTAAATCGGCATTAGTGGTTCGGCGGCCGCACCATCATCCACCATGCGCCGTTGCGCTGCGGAGAAAACCAACGCCTGTTCAATCTTGGCAATCATCCGGGAGTTTTCTACGGAAACGCCTGGGGTACTCTTCCCGGTGTACATCAGTAAGATGCCCCCGGTATGGAAGAAGTTATCGATCGAGAAGTTATCATTCACTTTGCGATTAAAAAAGATCCGCCGTACATACGCATTTTCGGACATGGTGTTTAACGCTACCCGGATTTGTTTAACGTAGGATTCCTGTCGATCAAAGTAAACGTATTTTCCTCGACGATGGGGTGTTAATCCCTGCTTTTCCGCACTTTCGATATTCCGTTGGGCGCGCGATTGGACAAGTTTACCCTGGGCATTAACCGTGGGTTCATCTTTATACTTTGCAACATTACTTTGGAACCAAAGATGGATATTATGAACGTTCATATAAGCAGTCCGAATCTCATTAAATGGAATCACTAAGTTGTAACTTACGGGACCACTGAATGATTGATCCGTGGCATTAACTAAATTGCTAATAAATTGCTCTTGGGCAATAAATCGTTTAGTCGGATCAATATCTGCTTGCTCGTAAGCATCATAAACTTGATTAGCTCGGGTATGGAATTCAACATCCGTTGGTTCCTGGACCCGCTTTAATGCAGCTTTAAATGCTGGAGAACCGCTTTGCTCATACGTTACAATGTCTGTTTCAATTGTTGGATCAACGGGAACTTGTAAATCGACGTGTTTTCGTGCGTATAGATAATAGAGTGCTTGAAGTTTCCGCAAAATCTCTTCATACACGGTAAGTAACTTCAAATAATCATCCGTCTTAGCGGTATCCAAGCACGTGTCAAATAACTCATCAAAGGATACCGGATATGGTTTCATTACCCCCGCCATCTTAACTAATAAAACGTAGTTTTGAACCCAAGATTTCCCGGATGAATCGAAGAAAGGATTACCCTTCCCATTACCACTATCCATTAAGCCACCGATACATGAGACCAACATGTTGGTTACAGCTTGAGCTGGCCCCCGCATTAGATTAATCGACTGTGAATCTGGATTGCCAGGATCCAACCACCGAATCATTTCTGACGGAATATTTAAGTCTTTATGCGCTAATTCATAAGCATCCCGACAAAGATCATTGGTCGTGTCCATCGCAACAATTCCACCTAAATACCTGGCAGCAACATTTTTAGAGTAGTAATTGGGTAATTCACGTAGTTGCGGATAAGCCCGAAGAAACATCACATAGTGAATTAAGTCCTGCGAAATAGCCGGCTTAAAAATACTTCCCGATTTACCAGCACCGTTTGTCCCGGTAACTAACATCCCGTTTGCCCGGTCCTGAACGTTAATCGTGACATCATCCCCAGTAATCAAACTCTGCCCCATAACCAATACCGGTTCATAACTTGGCACGTGACCCCCTAAGAGTTCATGAAGTGGTTTTAACCGGTAGCGTTCTTCATTTAAAGCCACATCAACGTTCTTGTGAAACCGGGTAATATTGTTTTCAATTGTCTTATACGTCGTATACATCAACATTACCGGTGCAGCGAGTAACAATGTGTGAACGGGCATTAAAAACCGGCCGGTAAAAGCACCAATAAATGCTGGGGTGAGATAGAACATGCCCCACGTTACGCCATGCCCAGGATGCGCTGCTAAACGCAACATCGGATACAACCCAAAGTTAATGGCCACTTGCATGGCTGCTGCCGCAAATAACGCTAATGTCCAAAACATATGCGTAATCTGTTCCCGTTGGTTCGTAACTTTCTCATCATCTGAAATAATTACTTTCTTTCCATGGCGACGTAAAAGCCGGGCTCGGGACATTAATTTACTAACAAAAACATTATCCGCGGTTGTGACACACATAAGGCCAATTAAGGCGGTCCATAACCCCGCTGCAATTAAAAGATTAAGTAGTGACGGATGAAATGGGGGGATCAATGCCGGGATGAAACCTGCTCCAACACTCACAACTGCTAATTGGTGCCATAGATGAGTTCGCTTTTCGTAAGTGTCCACCACTCCACTTAAATCCTGGTCTGTATCTTCATAACTTCCCCGCGCATCGTAGCCAGTAACAATGCCCTGATTCAGGCGCTTTAAATGCCGCATAATACGGCCATTCTTTTGGTTAGCGTTGTAATATGCCCGATAAATCCAATACCCGGAGCGCTGTTCATTATCACGTTCATTGGCGGTGGCGATTAACCGTTGTAACCATCCTGACCACTTGCTAGTTTTCGGCGCAGTCTCCACGTGGCTTGATTCCTTTTCACCAGCCTTGCGAGGTCGAATCCGCCGGTGTGGCCCATAAAAGAAATTGCGACGCTGAGCATCGTCCATCGCATGTTGCTCTTCCCGTCGGGCATAGTCATCTGCATCATCCCACCTTTGTCGATCGTTATCATCGTAATAAGCCATCACGCTACCTCCTAAATCGCTACTTCGTTTGTGTAATTAAACTAATTAATAACGCCACGCCTAAAAGCACTAAACCTGTAATTACAGTGCCCACAAACCGCCGTAATCGTTGCTCAATCTGATGTTCATCAGCACTGCGTGGATAAAGCACCTGCGCGGCATCGTTGGCTGCAAACCCCACAATACCTAGCCCAGCCCAAAAAATTAGGCTAATGATTAATGCTGTCAAATGCGGTAGATAAAATTGATGGATATGAAAACACCGCTTTAACCAACGCCAACCCAGGGTAATAATCTTTAACGCTGCTGTAATGGGGACAAGCGTTCCAATATATAGCAGCAAATAATGTGGCAACTGGATTGCTCGACGTACAATCCTTTGCTTTACTCGTTGCTTCAGCGATGGCGCCGTTTGTTCGGCTTGCTTAGCATTATTAATTTGTTTTGCTTTTTTCATCCTGAATTCTCCTTCCGAACGGTTGAATTATACCATAGTTACAGTATATTCTAATATATGGAAAGAGAATAATTTCTTTATAAATGCCAATTAACATGTATTTCTAACAGAGGAGGATTTATCATCGCAACCACAAAGAAATCAAGTCACGATTATGGTGTATCGGTTTATATCAACGAACGACTAAAGGCTTTTGTTGGTGATAAACGGAATGTCGCAAAACTATTAACCCATTTAGAGAACTTCGCTACCCAACTATACGGGCGAACTGTGACTCTCGATGAATTATTAGCGCAGCCGGATACCTTGATGAAAAAACTTAATGCACAAATGCGAGAAAAGATCCAGGATGAATACGCCGCTTATACGGCGAAGCTGTTACACCAAGCCCACATTCCGGGCAAACCAGCATTATCTCCAACTGATGAACCGACATCAGAAACGAACGAGGAGCAACGCTTGGTGGAGGGAAAGCCGGATGAAGTTGTAGAACCCACTGCGGTGAAAACTGACCATTTGACGAAAGCTGAGACAAATGGCCCCACAACAACGGCACGAGTCACTCCAGACGAGGACAAATCTGATAATGCAGAGGATAGCAACAATTCACCTTCATTAACGGATTCATCTGCTGATAAACAGAATGAAGCAAACCCGAAAACTACCATGGTGGAAGTCGAAGATGACCGCCCCATTGATCAATACTTTGGGGATCCCAATTAATGCAATTCTGGTTATCTGTGCTGGGAATTCTGTATATTGTCGGTTGTTTGTTATTAATTTTATTATAGACAGTGTTATGTATAAACGTATATATGATAATACAGTTATATAATGGAAGTTGCTATTGCTGTTATTAAGCGTACTAATACGTTATTTAATTAATAAGTACATTATAATTAATGTTATTAGTTATCGTATATACGTTAATTATTAAGCGATAATGAGGAAGGTGATTTTAATGGTAAAACCCGCACTATTATTACTAGCTGAAAAAGAAGAAGGTCAGTGTAAGCTCTACAAAGAAGCTTATTTTGCACACCAACAAGAAATTCCGTACCGTTTTTACTTTACTTCGCTACAAGGACATGTAGATGAATTAAAAGCCCAATCAAAGGAAAAATGGACCGCTGAAAATGCATTAAACATTCCTCCAGCTTTTAAAACGTGGGATTTTGCTCCAAATGCGGTTAACACGCCACAAGACAGTCCTTATCAGATCAAAAAAAGCTGTCAATCAAAGTACAACTACATCATCAAGGTGTTAACTGAACATCCTGAAATTGAGGGTATCTGCATCGGAACAGACGATGATATTGAGGGATCATTTTTAGCTAGTGCCTTTCTTTCCACGCTACCCGCTAAATACCAGCGGCTTCCCCGCTATCGGCTTTTTATTGATGATTTATCTAGCCAGACTATCTTAACGGCAATGAAGCACCTCCCACGGGAAACAGAATGCTTGCCGGACAGTAATGCCACCTTCGCATCGTTCAATAACAGCGGAATTCTTCGTTCACAAATCAACTTCGCCATGGGAACGTCCTTGACCAGAGCGCTCACTGTGAAAGCTCAGAAGTTTATTCGGGTCGGCTACGTTAAAGGGCCGATTATTCAGTTAGTCAATAAGCGATACCAGCAGTTCGTTAACTTTAAACCCGAAACATTCTATCAGGGGAGTGCTACCATCGTGCATCCGAACGGTAACTTCTCAGCTAAACTGGTGGATGAAAAGAACCACCAGCTCCGGTTTAAAACACAACCAGAACTCCAGCAAATTCTCCAAACGTTGCCGCAACAGAGCACAATTTTTAAACAGGAACGGAAGCGCAAAATTACCCTGGCACCGCAGTTCTTCAAAAAAACGGAACTCCAAGGGGTTCTCAACCAACGGTATAACATGTCATTGAAGCGTTCTGATCAACTTCTCGAAAAGCTCTATCATCAAGACTTGTTATTAACCTATCCCCGGACAGATTCCGTAGTAATTAAACGCGCACAGGCCCCGGAATTACCAGCTATTGTTACCATGTGTATGTCTATCCCGGCCCTCAAGCCATACGCACAACGAGCCTTAAAACTTAATCGCTTCAAGGAAGTTGTCAATGATCCGCGAAAAAGGTGGGTGAATGACAAAAAGGTATCTGTCCACCCAGCATTAATGTTAAATACCAAGGAACACAAGTCCTTTAACTGGGATGACTATTCTCGGGATGAGCAGCAGATCCTTTATGAAGTTGCTTTGCGTTGCCTCTTGCCCTTCTTAGAGCCAAAAGAAACCGCAGAAACCAGTATTGATGTTGCTGGTAATGACACTTATCATTGGCGGGCTACTGGCTCCACTATTATTAAAGCTGGTTGGTCAGAACTAAAACATAAGCGGGCGACGGATGACGAAGTTAAACACAGCTTACCAACAGTGAACGTAGGAGATGACGTTGACATAAAATCAGAGGCCGTTAAGGGTCAGACTAAACCTCAACCGTTATACACGATTAAAACGTTAATGACGCATTTAGGAACACTTTCAAACTTGCAAGACGTATTACCTAATGACGAGCGGAAACTGTTGCAAAATTTTGCTCAAGGGATTGGAACTAGTTCTACGCGTGCAACCATCATTGACCAACTTATTAGCAATAAAAGTCTCCGGCTGACTAAAAAAGGCGAACAGTTTCCGGCTAAACGCTTAATCCCGACCGATGCGGGAATTGATTTAGCAGATACTTTAAATCAAATGGGAATTTTACAGCTATCAGATGTTGTTCACTTTGAAATGGACTTAACTGCTGTTCAAAATCAGGAAATGTCGGCTACAGCATTTCAAGAAAAATACTTTGATCTTACGCAGAAACAAGTTGACCAGGTGCTTAATGTAGGTAAACTCCAGATTTCAACATTAGATTCACAAGAAACCGAAGTTCTCGGTCGTTGCCCCCTCTGCGGTGGTAACGTAATTGAACGGAAGAACTCTTATACCTGCGAACATTGCCAGTACACCAAAATGGTTACAGGTGAATGGAAACATTCCGGGTGTAACTTTTCCATCAACAAACACGCTTTTGATGCTAAACAAGCCCTTTCTAATAAGACCATGCAAAAGCTTCTCGCTGGAGATGTCAGCTCACAGTTAACGTTCCATTCCCGACGTAAGAACAAGGACTACAAAGCTCGACTACGCTATAACTTTGATAAACAGCAACTAGAGTTAGTGTTCTAAAGTACACTACTCTAAACCGACAAGAGGGTCTCACAAGTTGAGGCCCTTTTCTTATGACGAATTGACCGTTATACGAAAATAACATTATAATTGCAAGAGAACCTAAAATTACGAGGTAGTTACAATGAGCACAATAAAGCGAAAAGAACTCGTCCATGAAGTCGCACAACTGGACAATATGTCTGATGAGGAAACGTTAGTTGCTTTAAATTCCTTAATTACAGTGATTCGTGAGCATTTATTAACTGGGGATCGCATTATTGTCCCTGGGTTATGTACAATTGAAACAGCGCTTCGTCTTCCTAAAACAGTTACCACCGCATTCGGTAAGAAGCGATTAAACAGCTATACGTTAAAGAAGCGAGTCAGCGCGCGAATCACGCCAACAACTGCTTTAACCAAGTTTTTAGCCAACCACCAAGAACAATTACTAGCTAACTACAACGAAGAACCAGAATCAGACGAGGAACATTAGTATGAGACATAAAACAACACAATTTATTGCTTTTGGCGGAATTAAGGGTGGCGTTGGTAAAACCAGCTTATTGTGGAATTACGCTGCGTTTTTGGCCAAAAAAGGCCTTCCAGTTTTGATGGTTGATTGTGATCCTCAACGTGGGCTAACAGCACTTGCGGGAAGTCTTAACACCGCGATGAATAGCGAACAAAACGTCGATTTAATCTTCACATCTAACTACTTAGATTGCAATGTTCAAATAATTACACAAAACAGCACCCTACTTCCAGGTAACGAAGTTTTGCCGAACAATGGGGATTCAAGATATTTTGTAAAATGGTTACAATACATTAAGTTACAAACTGAATACCAAGTGGTTTTGTTTGATACCTCATCGGGGTTAAATGAATTAAACGATTTAATCTTTGCCCATATGGACCAAATTATCGACGTTATTACTCCCGATAGTTTAAGTATTGTTGCCAATACCGAATTCCAGGAACACTTAGCTAGAATTACAGTTCCGAAAAATAAAATCGTAACGATTGGGAACAAGTTTACTGAATCAACGTTGTCTCATCAATTTCAAAAAGCATTATCAAAAATAACAAATAAAATGTTTTTACCGTTGGTACCAGACTTTCAAATACTGGAATATAATAAAAATCCGCTAGTTAACGTTATAAAAGAACATAGTGAGTATCAACCATTTATTGAACTTTTTCAATTGTTATACAAGTAACCCGGAGGAAACAAATGCAGATAAAGGACGCCTTAAAAATCGGCTTTGAACACTCCAACAAAGTTAAAATTAAGCAATTAGGTCTTAATATCAAAAGCGGGAGCGAAGCCAATATTGAAACAATTGCATCAACATATTCATTAATTGATCGATATAACGGGAGTGAATCCAACCCCTCTCCACTTAAAATCGATCATACAAATTGGTCTCTGTTCATCACAAAATCTGCTGAAAAAGAACAACGAGTTGAAGAACTCAAACAGGGACACAATCTTAGTATTTACTTATCAACGCCAGCTACCTTAGTAGGACAACTTAACGCTGTTGCTGAACTATGTGATATGCGAGTTGGCGATTATATTATTTGGTTAATTGATTACACGTTAAATCATATGAACAAAACGGATATATCTAGTTATCCGTTATATCAAGGAATCAACGGACTATATTTCCCAAAAAGGCCTGTTGGATCACTTATTCCTAAAGAATTATGGTTAGACTTGGGAAAAGCACTAAGCGAAATTAATCCTGATCTTCATCAAAGCGCGTATATTGCTTATTTACTTGCTGAGATTTTTGAACAGGTTAAACGCTTCTCCAAAAACGAAATATAATTCTAACTTTCAAGCCGCTCTCCTTTGAGGACGGCTTTTAGTATATATTAATACTATGTACCCCTATTATATACGTTTATTATATACTAACGATATGTGTTTTAACTTGTAGCTATTTATATGAGCATCGGCAATAAAATAGAACAATTATAGTTCGTCACAACTCCTAACGCACGAACTCCGATATAGTGCGTAACATAATACATACCGATAATAATTATTAGTATATGTATAACTACATAAGTGGTTATATAACACGTTATATATTGTATTATGTACTCTCATATGTAACTGTCTATGCTGCTACACGAAGAACATTTTCATTCAAAGAAGCTCAACACCCAATTAATGATTAATAACTTTCACCAAAAACCAACTAATATATACTTTTATTATGTACGTTGATTATATACTACGGTTACATAATAGAAATATATATTATTAATCTCTAGCATATGTCGAAAGATATACGTCATTACAAGTATTATTATATAATAATGTATATACTTGATTATATAATCAAATAATGCAAAACGCTTTAATGATAGTCATGTTAAGTATCAATAAAAATTAGCTTCACAATCAATTAGATTATATAATATAATATCATTATATACTGCATTATGTATTTTATTATATAAAGGTATGCATAACTTTCGCATGAAAAAAGCGTTCCTATTGGAACGCTTTAATTGTGAAATCATTTAAAAGAGATTATCCTCGCATTTTAAAAGAACGATAGTCATTAAGCTCCCGCTTTGCATCCTCGTGGTTAATAACACCTAACGACTCTAACTCACGAATCACGCCATTAGAAGCAATCGTTGTAACCAAACCACGGATCTTACTTCCTTTACCGTTATCACAATATTTATCAAGAATCTGTAATAAATCTCGTCGAAATGCAATCGAACGAGGAGAGGTTGGTACTGGTGAACCTTTTGAATCTAAGATATAAGTACCATCCGCACGTACTTGGATGTCGCTCTTTTGCACATCACGTTGTAGAAAAGTCTTACCTTTAACAGATGCCACATCTGACGTATCCTTTGAAGATGAGTTTTTTGAACTAGTAGAAGAAACGGGTTGATTATTTATTCCTGCTTCTTTCTTCTTAGAATTATGCTTGCCTAACTGTTGCGCAAACGGATTAACTTTTCCTTGTGCACGTTGTAATCGTCCTTCAGTATCATTTAACATGATGATCACCTCTAATCAAGCGTAATAATGTTCTTCGCAATCATTTCATCTAACAAATCAAAATAAGCATCCGTCAATGGGTTTCGCTTCCGTTTTGAACGATTATCACCCAATGATAATGTAGCAGGTAATCCTTTATAAGCAGGGGATTTTGCATACGTTGTTGAGCGCGGAATATAATTCGAGAAAAATGGAACGCCATGCTCATTAGCGTAATTTTGTACAGCCATAACAACTTCTGGCGCAATTTTCGTATTTCGCTGGTATTTCGTAGCCAATAAACCACCAATCTTTAGATCCGGATTGTAGTTTTGACGAATGTCACTAATTCGTTCGATGATGTTAACAATTCCATCAATTGAAAATGAATCTGGCTCATATGGAATAATAACATAGTCAGAAGTTGCCAAAACACTACTGGTAACTGCCTTCATTTCAGGTGGCGTATCAAAGAAAATAAAATCATACATCTCATCAACATACTGATGCGAGTTATCAGTGTCTACAGCAGGACGTTTGATAATTCCGTTTAACATATTGAAATATTGATCTTGTAAATCGGAATCAGATTCTGTACTCAATTTCTTCATTTTATCAAATTCAAGGTAGTTCAGATCATTATTACCCATGATCATATCAATATTATCAAAAACATGTGGGTAAATAGCATCAACAGGATTCGTTTGTCCCATGAACACCCCATACATTGATAGGTCACTATCATTAGCATCGATATTAAAAGACCGTGCAGCATTGCCCTGACCATCAGTATCAATAATTAAGATCTTTGCATTTGGTTGTTTTAAATGTAAAGCACCTACAATATTAACTAATGATGTAGTCTTTGCTGTTCCACCTTTATTATTCGCGAAAGCGATTTTTTGCGCCATAAATCGGCACCTCCCAAAATTTTTTTGAAAATTTTGCGCGACATTATATACGACGATAATCGTATATAACTTATTACATAATATTAAATCGTATATACTAAATAAATCGTATATACGATTTCTAACAAAATATATCATAGCATTTCCTTGGGGTATGAATCAACCCCACGAATCAGCAAATAACACCTTACAAACAAAGCAACGCAAAATTATCATTATTTTGTATCTAATTATTCAGTAAACACTATATGTAGCATAGATTAAAGGACTTTATTATCACTGTTCTTAATATTATATATTCGTATCCAAACATATAATTAATTATATACTGTTATCAGTTACATAATGTATTAAAAGTACATATGATTAATGATATGAATATATAAACGAAAAATTTTACTTTTTAGAGTTAAAGGGAGTTAATAATAAACTTACAAAGATATTTAACGCTTTGGGGTATGAACATACCCCCTTGAGTTTTTGTTACATATATGTTTCAATAACAGCGTGGAGTATGAACATACCCCAACAGGGGTATGTTCATACCCCGCACGTTAAGGAGGAGTCTTTGATGTTTCATTCACGAGTAGATGCTAACCTATCGCAAAACGCTCGTAACATCTATATACGTTTTGTAATTAAAGAGCTGAGTAATACTTATCTAGTAAATAACGGTCTATTAGCTCGTAAACTTAATTTACGGGCAGCGCGTTTGAATGATTTTAAACAAGGCCGTCGTTCTTTTTCAGAAGAAATGCTCGATCAAGTAGAAAATTATATCGATGAGATATATGGTCCATTAATAGAGACTTTTGTTCCACAAAATTCACTCGATGAATTTCAAAACTTCGTCCTATTCTTGGTAAAACAAGAGAAACAGCAACAATCTTAAAATTAAGCATAAAAAAACTGAACGTCGTCCACCACAAACACGTTCAGTACTAAAATTACGATTTTCTCTATCGCTTCGTTACGCCTTATATTATAGCATCACCACTGCTATCAAGCAAGGTTTCTTTAGTACTGACTAAGACTATTTTGGACTGACGTTCCCATGAAGGGAATGACTAAAGTGACTACACTTCAATTCAAAAAACAATATGTATTCTTAACGGACGCCGGGTTAAATCCTACCCAAGTTATGTGTATGACGGCCATTTACGACCGAATGGAAAGCTCATGTCAGCGTCCAAATTTTTTTGATAAGACAGAACAATCATACTTTGTAATTTATACCGTTGAGGAGTTAGCTGATACGCTAAATGTCGGCACGTCTACAATTAAGCGGACAATGAAATCTTTAATTAAGGCTGGTTGGTTATACACCAAGCGGCTTAAAAGTCGTGCTAACGCTATTTTCATTTCGTCACCACATCGCATTTTTAACAATGAATCTGAGCAACAGACCATAATGACCCCATCTAACGGTTCAAATCGGTCTCTTAATCAGATTAACTTTAATCAAACTAATAATAAAACTATTAATACTGCGGTAAACCGCAAATCTGATTACAATCATCAAGTTTTATCATCTTGGCAAAACCAACTGCATGTTTTAAATACTAAAACAGGATTACCGGAGACAGCACTTAAATTATTAACTGATTTCTGTAACGATAATCAAGCTAAGTTTTCACATTACGTTAAATCAATCTTCATTGCTAAAGCCAAAATCAAAACGCAGTTTAACAATCAGGATAATGTTGACCAAATCCTGACATTTGAAACTAACCCCACATTAGGTCTTAAAGTAACACGGGCGATTAATGCTGCCTGTTTAAATATTACCCGACGTGGACTGCAAAACGGGGAAGCATACTTTATGACTGTTATGCTTAATCTTTTTAAAACGATAGTACAACGAGCTATGCAAGCACACCAATATTCTAAGAATCTACCGGGAAAAGAAAGAAAAGTTAAAGAGCAGCTACCAGATTGGGCCAAAGAAGGATTTGTACCTACTCCAAAGTCAGCTAAGAAAACAGTTTCGATTAGAGCAGAATTATCACAGAATCTTGCGAAACTACAAGCACTTCGAGCAGTAAATTAATTCCGATAATTTGCCCATGATTTTTAGTGTGCTATAATACCAATGTATTTAAATTTGACGTATTTTCGTCCCGTATATGGCGGAACCATATTTTTTCCATACAGGGAAACCTGTAGTTTAGACGTTTGTCTAAAAAACGATTGTTCAAGAATTTTTCTTGAGCTGACTAGCGTATGCTATGTCGTTGAAATTAAACGGCTTGTCCGGTCAATTTCGGTAGTATATACCTGATGTGTATATGCTATTTGTGTTAACCAATTGCGCAGAAAAGAGCATAAATCAGTCAAGGTTCGCATTCCTTAATGTAGTGACGGTAACGTTACTAAACGGCTGATTACGGCGAGTGTTGCTCTTTAACATTTGTCGGAAGCGTTTTTGGCGTATGCTAAAAACGTTGGTGGTTGTGCAGCCACTCAAAGATATAGATTAATTTAAGTTACATAGGTAATAACAATTTCCGTTATTTCAACAAACAGATTTCTTTGATTAAAGATGTTGTGTTGCTGAAGTAACGGAATTTTTTTATTTCAAGGAGGGATTTAGATGAATAAAGAAGAATTAATGCAGGCTGCGACTGTTTCATTCATCAAGGCACAAAGCAGACATGGTTTAAGTCAGCGAGCGGTAATTTTTGCAACTGGTAATATTGCTGCATTTAATGCAGGCATTATATCCGCTAGACGTAATTATCCAGTAATTGAAGCACGAATGGAAAAATTTGTAGCATCGTTGTTGGAAGAGTTTGGCGTTAAAAAGACAGTTCCGGTTAAGATTCGTCGGAGTAAATCCTACTATGGGTTAACTAGAGCGAAAATCATTAACCGGAAACGCGCTGCTGATATTGAAATTAACGAAGACTTGTTAGTTGCTAGTTGGATTAACGCTAAACTTAATCATAATCCCCATGCTTGGGATTTAATGAAAGATACGCTGATCCATGAAGCTGGTCATGTTGGGTTATTTTTAACCCGACAACCATCTGATGACAAGAGTACAGAACATAAGAACTGGTTACGCAAGTGGGGGTTGAATGATAACGCTAACTGTTTGAAAAATCCGGCTCAAATGAGTGCGATTATCGATGGTTATAGTTATTGTGACCATTCAATTGCGCCGTTTAGTATTTACCGTAATCATACAATTGAGAAGCGCCGGAAGTTCCAACGTGCGGAACGACCATGCGTTTTCGTCGTAGTTGGTGGAAATAACCTACCCCATGCGGACGAATACTCGTTCTGCGCACGGAATATGGCCATTGCTAGTTGGCGTGTCTTATATGATTGGTGTAGTAACTTAACGGGTACCAGTCATTTATATGAATCACATATTACTGTTAAACCGCAAATGAATACACTGGTTGCTCCTGCAGCGAAGGAAGCGCCAATTCATGCTGCGGAACAATTATCGTTATTTTAGTTGAAGAAGTAGGAACAATCGTTAGCTCGATTGTTGCATTAAACAAATTAGCTGAACCTCTTAAAGGGCAGTTAGTGTGCTTAATGCAGCAACCGAGCTGTTTTATTTTAGGAGGTTTTTATAATGATTTTTGAGGAAATTTGCAACGAAAAAGTTCAAGACTTTCCTGCATTTAGTGGGGCAGACTGCTACTATTTAGTGATGTCACATAGTAGGGCAGAAAACTTTTTGTTGACAGAGCTATATCGCAAACAGCGTTGTTTAATTGACAGTAAAGCGGATGTCCGCGAATGCTTGCACAGCTTAAACCAGTCTGATGCGGCTAATGTAATTTTGGCCATTGGACTATCCGGTGGACCGGAAGACCCTGCAATTTGGGGGATTTCAGCTGATAATGTCGATGAACTACGTCGAATGGAAGACGACGAAGAGGCCCGACGACGGTTATTACAGTTAACGCAATTACCTATGGACCTAGATCAAGTGGATGTTACTCAACTTAATCAACGCAAGCAGGCTTTAGTAGCGCAACGTAAGCAAGCTGCTAAAGAAGAGCTGGATTTGTTAATTGAGAATACGCGAGATTATGTCCAAATGGAACGCCTGGTCCCAGAACTGGATTTACCAGATTTAGACCAGGTTGCAGTATCGCTAATTGATCGCTTGGTTGATCTTTGTGTTCGGCTAAAAATCGAGTGGACGCCACTGCTCTATCAGGCAGGCTTAGTTAACCGCGGAATGTTAAAGGCATTAGCAGAAGGTGTTAAGAGTGGGAAAGTTAAAATACCACGTCAGCACCTGGGTAATTTAATTGAGTCTGCTTTAAGAGCGCATGACTATCGGTGGCATTACCTCGATATGGATACTGGACGCATTGAAGATTTCATCCGCATCAAAGGCGAAGGTGAAAGTACTTGCGTCATTAGTGCGCGGTTGCAACAGCTATTAGTCGTAGCTAAACAAGTAAAGAATAAATTGACGAAGAACTAAATAGGCAATGGAGGAAGTAAACATGAATGAAGAACTAACACAAAAACTATTTGAACAAATTAAGGATATGCAGTTTGCCGTGATTGCGACGCGTTTAAAGAACGGTCGCGGTTCACAGAGAGATAAGCTACTAACGCTTCCGTTTCTTGATTTAGGGCAAATGGACTGTGTTCTGTTTGCTGTTGACTGTGAGTATTTAGGAATTGAGAATCATCCGAAATTAGTCCAGGCACTTAAAAACGGAACAAATTTGGGTGCGGCATTTTGGTCAACACTTTCTGATGCCACCTATGGGTATGATTTTACTGGTGATGACCCAGATTATGAAACGTTTTTGGATGATGTTGAAGCGGTTCTCAATTTGTAGAAAGGAAACCATTATGAAATTAAAAGTTGAAAAATATATCCCTGGCGGATATGGATTTGCGGTTCGGAATGGTTTGATATTATCTGCTACATCGAAAATGAACTAGCCAGTGTAATTGAACCGGACGATTTTTAAGTTACGCATGGATAAGGAATAACACAAGAATAAGAAAGGAAGAACGATGGCTAATATAACATTTGCTGACGGCAAATTAACTTTCAAAAAAGAGATAAATCCAAAATTAGTTGGTTTGTTAGAGAAGTTAGGCGAATCGGACGTCTATGGTTTTAACTATATAGAAAAGGTTGACGATTATACGCTCTGGTTTGAAGGAACTGGTCGCTGGAGTTGGAGTGCCGTTCTCGAGCGACTATTTGATACTGAATGGTATGGTCAAGGAACAGCCCAACGAATATTTAGTCAGTTGCCTACTGTAGTCCAGTCGGAAACGACTATGACGCTAACATACACTGACATTGGAGTTGATGAGGGATTCATCGAAAAGGGTAAAGTCCAATATGTTTTCCGCAACGGACGCTTTGTAGTCGACAAAGTTCTAGTGCAACAAAATGTTCCGTATACGCTGGAGAACTTATGTGCGACTGGGTATAGCGAAGCTGAACCAGTCGTTTCTAACGAAGACTTAGACGTTATCATTAATCAGTTCCGCAACGAATATGGTGAGCGCCAAGTGCCGATGCCTTTACAATGGACACCGGAACAATTACTGCAATTAAAGCAGTTCATCCAACAAAACGAGTTTTTACAAGGCTTATGGTCATACGACTATCCAGATGACGCCCTTCCATGGATTACTGATTTTATGGATGAAACGTTTAAAGAAACATTAGAAACTGAACATGAATAGGTATTAAGGAATAATACAAGAACGACGGTTGTTTAGGCAACTGTCTTTTTAATTAAGGAGGAAATCATAATGACGACAACAGAAACATTAATTGACTCGACGAACGAATTATACGCGGATGACTTTAACGGAGCTTTGTTTGAGGAAGATTACGAGTGTGCGTTGGAATCAGTTGCAAAACGTGCTCAGCTTCGGGGTAAGATATTAGGTTATTTAGCAGTTAACGAACGGGATAACCGCTACTTTGGAACGAAGTATGGCTTCCGGCTCATCCTGGGTGCTGACTTACAAGATGCAATTAACGTGTTGGTCGATGACTGCGAAGCGGATAACTTGGAGATTAACGTAAATGAACAGCGTGAACTTGAGATTGTTCTTGGGGATCATGATGGTTCAAGTTTCATTAATCTTTACCCACTGTTAGCGAGCCGCTTTGATGAAAGGCGCTTGAGTGATTTCTACTATTATGGTGCTGAGTATTCTGACTTACTTCGGCTGTACCGCCAGATTCGGCGGAAGCACGGAGTTACGTTAGCGCAGGTTCGTTAGGAGGAACAATATGAAAAAAGAAGAACTACAAGCAATACTTCAGACTCGGTTGGTGGACGATGAAACTCCATATGGTGGAACTGCATTTGCTGGGGAAACCTTTAGTGATTTTATCGCTGATCCTGACATTCAGCCGCTTTGGAAGAAGATTGTCTTGGCTACTAGTATGCTTACGCATCATCCGGATGATGCTGCATTACAGCAGAATACTAGTCATGCTTTTAAGGCGATGGATGACGTATTAATTGAGTGTGGAATTCGCCCACTTTTTAAGGACAAGTATTAATAAAAGAACTAACTAGAAAACAGGAGGAAGAAGACATGGGTACACGATCATTAATTGGATTGCAACAAACTGACGGTACAGTTAAGGCGATTTATTGCCATTGGGACGGTTATCCGGAATGGAATGGCGAGAAATTAGCTAATTTCTACACGGATGAACAGCATATTAATAAGTTGCTGGCATTAGGCGATATTAGCTCACTAGGCGATAAACCTGAAGCGCCGGAAGCCGTGCAACAGTTCGGTTTTGACTATTCCTTTACGGATGATTTTCGTGCCTTAGATAAGGCCGAGCAGCAACGATTGAAGGAAGATGTATATCATAAGACCACGGCATATCACCGTGACCGTGGTGAAGAATGGCGACAGACACAGCCAAGAATATATTCGTCGCTACATGATTTCATTGATCGTGGCGAAGAATATAATTATGTATTTATCCCGGGTAAGGGATGGTACGTAAATTACTCTGACTATGTTTTGATGCCGCTAAAGCCGCTGTTAACCTGGGGTGAGAAACAGAAAAAAGTTGATTGTCCGGTAGCAGGCTATTGTGCAGCTTTATGGGAAACCAGTTTGATTCAGGAGCTCTTAAAAAGAGATTTATCTGAAGAAACTATTATTAATGTCCTGCAACGCTTAAATGCGATTAATTTGCCGGATAGTGTAAAACGGATCGCGAAATCCGTTTTATCACGAGCTGATGGAATGTTCTTAAATGAGAAGATTTCGTCAACGTACGGTAATTTCTATCTGCACGGGACATCAGAACAGTGGCCACGCATTGCGGAGCTGTTACGGAAAGTAAACGAAGCTGTTCAACGACAGCTTGATAAACAGATCCCGGGGATGCAATCAATGATTGCTGAGTAACCCTGTATGAGACGTATCTTTAAAAGATACGTCTTTTTATTTTGTTGATATTTATTTCAACCTAACGAATATGCTTTATTTACAGTATATATTGCTTTCAAATAAATGGCGGAATATAATGAGACTTGATGAACAGGATAAACTTTCTTTTCTAAAATTAAGGAGATGGACTTTAGTGAAGACTAACAGTACTGAATTGGAAAATGTCTTTACAAGTATTCAACGGTGGTCAGAATCCCGGATAAATATAGATTCAGTATTAACGATTGAACGACAAATTAAAAGGCAGAGGAAATGGACGTTGCAAGGTCTATTAAGGCTCGTTGAGCGGTATCGTCCAGTGGAGGTTAAGGAGTTAATCAGCTTTGATGAAGATCAATTGGTCGGTACGTCTCATCGGGTTGCGTTACGTAACTTTTTTAATGACGATAAAGTATGGCGTGAGTCCAATGTTAAAAACTATGGTAATTGGGAAGTATCCCTTGAATCAGAAGGTAATATCCGGACAGCAGTTATTCGTAACCTACATGATACTACAGCGATTTCATATGTTCTCCGGCGTGAAGATTTAACCGATGAAGTTTGTTATCAACTACTGGTAGAACGGGATAACGTAACGGATAATAGTGGTTTACATGCCTTGGAGGGTACGTGGCGATTGGCAGTGACAGATGATGAACAGTGCCCAATAACATTGACATTTCTGGCTTAATACGGAATAGCAACTGTTGAAGAACAGTTGCTATTTTTATGTCTATTTGATACATTAACTACCGTAGGACATTGGTAATTCCTCAAGAAAGAGGGATTATGGTGAAAAAAGAAAAGCGGATTACCCGAAGAGAATTCACTCAGCAAATCGCAGAACAAATGGGTGTACCATATAAGGCTGCACGAGAGTATGTCATTGCTTTCAGAACGTGTCTTGTAGATGATTTACGGCAAAATAAAAAAGTAGTTCTATATGGTTTAGGAACATTTGAAATGCGAACGCGTCAAGCGCGTAAAGGACGGAACCCGGAAACTGGTGAACAGATGTATCTGCCGGAAACGACGTCGCCAAAATTTCGAGCATCTCGGGCATTTAGACGAATAATTGTAGGATAAATAAAGGGCGCTATCTATTTAGCGCTCTTTTTGATGCGTATTGTTAATTGTGCTATAATAACAGCGTATTTAGATTTGGCTTGATTTAAAGCCCCGTATGTAGCGGAACTACATTGGTTGGCTCTACGTATGTAGAGTGGAGAATAAAGGTATTATTTGATACCCGTTAGCGTGTGCTGACGATGAGCATTAATAAAGGAATGGTGGCTCGCCAGTTGACCGTTTGGTTAATTCCTTTAATGGGGTTTAATGGATACCGGCTCCCCGGTCGTTGGTTTAGTAATAAACTAACTGTGGTATGCAAAGTTAGGCTGACCATCTTTGAAGGTTGGCTTATCTATAAAGAGCAAGATGGTAATGGGGTTCGCATTCCCAGTTACTGCTTATAATTGATGATAAAGATTATAAGTCATTACCATGCACAGCGCTTTGATTACAGAGTGATGTGTTTAGCCACTGACAGTGTTGTTAGCGGGCACGTGAGAAACGGCGACGGTTCTTACGCTATATTGATTTGTATTAGTAAATTATAGTAGGTCAGAGTCTTCTGACAATAACCATTTTTCCTAAATAGCAATGTTTAGGAGAAGAGTTTATTGTTCGAAGGCTCTTTTTGTATTTAAAGGAGGAATGAAAAATGGACTGGGAAAAGGTGATTACATCAGCGATTGCAGAAGGTAATGCTGAGGTGATTAAAGAATTGCTGACAGCTCGTGAAAACGAGCAAGCAAAGGAAACGCAAGCTAAAGTTGCTTTTCATCAACATGCGCAAACAGTTATTCGAGCTATCGAGGTGGCATCGGATCAAAATGCAGAGATGAAGAAGTATACTTTTGGGTATGCTTCATTGGCCCGGATTGAGCAATCAATTGCACAGGCGATCGATGGCCAACCGATTGCTTATCACGTGGAATCTTGCGTGAATAGTGATCAAACTTGTGCTGCGGCGCGCTTAATTTTAACCGATACGGAATCGGGTTATTCCGAAACCTGGGCGACGGTTCGGGTTCCGGTTGAAAATAATCAGGATCCGAAAACGGTGCAAGCAAGCTTGTCGTATGCACGGCGGTACGCATTGCTGAACGGTTTTAACATCGCAGTTCAAAGTGATGATACTCAACAAGATCGGTCACCGATGCAAACAACTGCAAAGCGTAATGTAACAAATGCGCAGCAAACCTTTATTGCTCAAACTAAAGGGCGAATTCAGAAGTTTGCAGATGCGCATGGTATGAACTACATGGATACGCTCCGTCAGCTGGAGGCACTATTCCGGATTGAGGGCGAGCCAACTTTTGCAGACTGGCAGAAGTTTAGTAAGTATGTAAATGATCATCAGCATGATGTAAAACAAGCAAATTAGGAGGAAAAAATTATGAGTGTTGAAAATCAAGTAACGTTAATTGGCCATATTTCTAAGAAAATTATGGTAAAGTCAGGAACAACGGCGCAACAGAAGCAGTATACAGTAGGTATGTTTATCCTTGCGGTTTCACGTGGTGGAAACAGTGATAAGGCAGACTTCATTAAGTGCGAAGCATGGAATAATATCGCTGATAATATTCGAAAATATACGGCGAAAGGTTCATTAATTGCTGTATCCGGAGAAGTCCAGACGTCACACTTTACGGATCAAGAGACTGGCCGTGAAGTTTATGAAACAGTGATTAACGTGAACAGCGTTAAGTTCTTAGAGAATAAAAATACTACAGCAGAACGGCGTGCGAAGAATCAAGCGAACGCTAATGTAGAGTCAAATCAATCAACCTATGGTAGCCAGAATAATCAGTTTGGTTCATCGCAAAATACTGCACCGCAGACAGCGCCAACCACTAATGGTGGATCAACCTTCGCGCCGACCGGTGACAGTCAAAGAAACGATAATTTGCTGAATCCAGCAGAAGTACCGTTTTAATAAAGGAGGAATGCTTTATGGTTAAGGTGTTTACTAAGCGTAATTGCATTCAGTGTAAAATGACTAAACGGAAATTGCAGGAACTGCGCATTCCGTTTAAGGAGTTTCAGCTAGAGAATGCTGATGCAGCAGAGTATGTTCGTCAAATGGGTTTTATGAGCGCTCCAGTCGTAATTACAGAAGACGATTCATGGAGTGGGTTTCAGCCTTCTAAGTTGGAACAGTTAGCATAAGACAGATTGGCGTTTTCAGAACAAAAGGAACAATAGAATGTGAGTTCTATTGTTGCATTAAACAGATTAGCAAACCCCGAAAAGGAGCCGTTAGTGTGCTTAATGCAATAATAGAGCTCTTTTTTAGGAGGTTTTATCGATGGCAAATTTATTACGGAAATTCTTACGGTATCGTGAGAAACATCGGATCAAGAGTAACGCTTTAGCGATTTTAGCGTTAATTTTTTGGCGACAAGTTTTAATGATTTTTGCTTTCGGCATCATTTATATTGATTGCCGGTGGGTCGTGTTACATACGTTAGGTGAAATCCATGATTTTGCTACGGATGTTAAACACGAGTTGTTGAAGTAATCAGGAACAATAGGGTGAATTGCTCTATTGTTACATTAAGTAAGTTAGCGGAACCGATAAGGGCGTTAGTGTGCTTAATGTAGCAATAGAGCTTTTGCCTTTTAGAGGAGGTATTTTCAATGAAGAAAGTAACATTTGATAATAGTAAAGGTTATGGCGTCCATGGAAAGGAATATGTTACAGTGGTAATTACACCCCATTCATGGATTGATGAACAGGAAAATGTTCAAATTTCAGTACATGGCGAAGTGCTTTGTAAGCTATTGCCAGATGAAGTAACCGTTAATTGTGATTTCGTACCTGGTAAATACGCACAACAGAAGTTGGCAGTTCACTATAGCTTACGAAATAGTAAAGATGGTCGGGTGACGATGTACTGCGAGTATAGTCGGCGGCAAACTGAATCATCTAATTATCTGATGAGCAATACCTTTAACCATGAGTTTTCTATCGCAGAGGTGGATGAAACACTCTTTGCGGGGAAACAGCGATTGGGTGTTTATCAATTAACGGAACAGGACTTTTCGAAGGAATCGACGTTTGGTTCAGTGTACTTGACCTATTCATTCAAACGATGGCTGCTTAAAATGGTTGAGCTGTCGGCAGATTATGCGCAACAACGGATTGCGACGTTTGAGAAGATAATTTTTAAACATAATCAGCAATTAATAACGTCATTTGAGAATAAAATGGCGTGCGCAGTCAAGCTTGAATCGAAATTAAACGTTTTAACGAAGCATTTTCGTGAAGATGTGCATGTAATTGGTGGATTAATCTATAGTTGGTTACGTGCAGAAGGAGCAACGCATCCAATGATTGAAAAGGTGATTCGGTTACAATTTACCGAAGCGGATAAGGAATTGGAAAGGTTGCTTAAAACATTGGAGTCGGTACATTCTGACGAGGGTGAATTACTTTCGATTACAGAAAGCAAACAGCGTTTTAAAGACATGTATCACCAATTAGAAATAGAGAAAGATTATGATGCTTACCAAACAAGCGTTGATGAGTATATCCCAATTGAATTGAGTTATAATTTTGCATCCAAACTCTTGTGCGGAATAGATTTATATAATTGCTATTTATAAAGTAATTGCGCCTGCTAGATTATCTCGCTATTATATGAGTAGATAGATAGTCTGGGGGTAGTATATTATGAGTAAAAATGTACGTATCCAAGTGAACTTAGATGCTGAATTAGTTGAACAGGCAGAGCAAATTTTAGCGCAATTAGGATATTCACGCACAACAGCAATTCGCGTTTTTTACAGTGCAATTGTTGCTCAACGCGCTTTCCCGATTAAAGCTGAACTTGCTCAACCGGAGGAGGACAAAGCAATGAAAGAAGCAATCGCCTTAATGATTAAAAAGATTGGTAAGGACAATATCCGTGATGCAACTTCGGATAAGGAGCTTATGAAGTTTATTGCTGAAGGAGGCCGAGAAAGTGACTAAAGAAGGTGACGTAGCAATCGCCTTTATTCGGTTCCCAGAACGGGTTGGTGGTAAACGCCGTCCGGTTTTAATTGTTCAGGTTAATGCGAAGGAATGTCTTGTATTGACAATTACATCGCAATATCAGAACAAGTCAGCACAAATTAAGCGACAGTTTTATCCAATCAGAGAATGGAAGAAGGCGGGACTGCGAAAACAATCCTATGTCGATATAAAAGAAGTTACGCGGATTATGTGTGACCGGTTAGAAATAATTGGGCATTTATCCGCAGTGGATTATAGTTCATTGATTACGTTCATTCGAGATTATTACGAATAGAGCGAAAGAAATAATGAAATAGTGGAGTTACGGCTCTGCTGTTTAATTAAGCAGATAAAACCTGAAAAGAGGGTTCTTATGTGTTTAGTTATGCAGCAGAGCCTTTTATTTTGGGAGGAATTAACAATGAGGATGGAATATGAATGCTTTAAACAATCGACAGAAACGGGAGAAATTGCTGTTTTAACGGATGATTTTAAGAAGCCGCTGCTTTTCAGAAATCATTACGGCGACGGTGCTAATCCGATTGAAGTGTACTACTACAAAAACAAAGAACAATGGCCACTAACTTGGGATTTATTAATCACTGATCATATCGGTTTTCCGAGTGATGTCCAAGGAACGTTTTGGTATAGCGCTAGTCAAAAACAACCAATTTTGATCGTCTTGCCACAACCAGGTGAAGATGAGATTAATCCTACGGTGGTCTACGTACCAGCGGAATTAAATCGTAATCATTCGGTAGATAGCAATCATCGTGTTGCCGAATTTATCCGGTATAACGATTTATTACACGTACAGATTGCTACTAAGGGCCACGGACGTGGAACTGTTGTACGAATTGTAACGTCTAGTGATGCAAGTATTCGTGCTGTCGTGCAATTTGATGACGGAACAACGATGCCAATGGATTATCAAACAATTTTAGAACGAGAAATTAAATAGGAGGACAAGAATGATGGAAATTATTGACCGTAATGGGGAAAAAGTTGCTGATTCTGTAATGGAGTTAATTGAGCAACTTCAAAGAACTGAAAGTGCGGCTAACCAGGTTTTAGCAGCAAATTTAATGGATTGGCAGATGATGGACCAATCTGAGGATTCTTTATCAGAGCTGTTAGCAGAAGCTGAACTCTACCCGGCAACGGAAGCAGGTTTTGCTTCGCTGTCAGCAGTTACAACGAAACCAACGTGGGCGACTGCTGATGAACAAGTAATGGCCTATTAGGAGGAATGTGCGATGGATGACTTAACAAAAATTAATCAATTGTTACAGCAGCATGACTATCAACGAGCACGTAGCTTAATGATGCGTGTTTTAGAAAGCCATGTGAAATGTTTAGGCAAAGATTATGTCGCATTAAAAACAATTCTGTGGGGAAGACTCTACGATTTTCGCACAAGTCCCCGTGATGTTGCACGTTTTCGTGCGATGATTGCGGAACATGAAATCCGAATTGATGAAGAAACGATGGCCGGGTTTGAACGCGAGCGTACATTGCATTACTTATCCGGCTCAAGCAAAATGGGATATTTCTTTGATGATGAAGAAATTCCCCAGTTATTTCAACGAATGAATAGCCAATTAAGACGAGCGTTGGTACAAACAACAATCGTCTTTCCAGAATAGGAGGAAATTAACAATGAAGGAATACCGGAAGGCATTTGGTGACTGGTTCGAGATGGTTGGTGTGACGTGTCCTGTTTGTGGACATAAAGGACATTGCTTGATTAATCAGGCACAGACAGAAGTTGCATGCACGCGAGCACGTGAATGGAACGGACAATCCGGTATTCCCATGGGGAGTGCAGGATTTAAGTTCTCTCTATCAGGAGAAAAGCAGGCCCCAACTCAAGAATTGATAACGTATCAGCAAGAAGCTGATGTTCCGCAGTATCGGATTCGGACGCATAAGCAGCTAGATGTAATTTACCGGTCAGTTTTAAAGCACGCAATTAACCGTGAAAAGTTCAACGGAGTTATTGATGATTTACACCGGCGTGGATTATCTGATATAACCATTGAACGGTGGGGGATTACACCCGTCGCTGGTTTAGTTTTAGCATCGTGCACAGACCGCGATGCAAACGATGATGAACATCTCTATCTCCGGGATGAAACGGAAAACTTTAACGGCTTTAATTACGCTGATTGGTTCGTAAAAGACCGAATTCCAGAAAATGCTTGGCAAGGAGTACCGGGTTTTTATCAGTGGCATTTCACGGATAAT
This sequence comes from Ligilactobacillus sp. LYQ139, assembly GCF_045033025.1. Lineage (NCBI taxonomy): Bacteria > Bacillati > Bacillota > Bacilli > Lactobacillales > Lactobacillaceae > Ligilactobacillus > Ligilactobacillus sp. LYQ139. The sequence continues at coordinate 7,197 of NZ_JBJFZW010000008.1, read as the reverse complement.
GATGGCATTGAAAAGGATACTGCGGTATTCTATCTTCCTCAAAGTAAAGCTGAAGCTCAGCCAGTTTTTGCGGGCTTTAAGCAAAAGCAGGAACAAACGCCATACTACAATCCGGATGCGATGGATAAGGACTATTTTATTCCTTGTCAAGACATTGATGGGAATGTTTTTGCGATGCAGGTTCGGCATCATGATCCGAAGTTTGGTAAATATACTTGGGTAAGTAGTTCTGGTAGGGACTATGGTACTCAGGTGCAAACTGGGGTAAATGTTGCGTTAGTACCGTCATTGGATCGTAAACGGCGGACAGCCGCGGCGCATCAATGGCTACATAATACTCCAAAAACGGTGATTTTAACCGAAGGGGTATTAAAGGCAATTGTTGCAGCGGAACATTTAGAGCACGTTTATTCGGTTAAGGAACGGCAGCAGCTGGGTAATGTAATCCTTGGTAATGGGGGCGTTTCCCAGTGGAAACAATTCTTGCCGGTATTAAGGGAATTGAAGGCAGTCAATGTTATTGTTGCGTATGACATGGACTACCAAGGTAAAGAACAAGTCGCACAAGCTCAAGCGGAGTTAATCGCTGCTTTGAAAGCGGAAGGTTACCATGTTGCGGTAGCGCACTGGGACCCGAAAGATAAGGGCATTGATGATGCTTTGCAGCATGGACAGCGACTCGAATTAGAGTATTTACAATAATAAGGAGTGCATAACAATGAAGAAGCTTAGTTCAACGAAGGTAGTTAAGAATCACAGTACCATGCAGGCAACGGTTTATATTCGGTGCGAGGCGGAGCGGTTTGTTAAAAAAGCCGCTTGCCAAGCAGCAGCATTAGAATGCGTAGGCTGGCGGACAACGCTGCGGCGGAGTCCGATGTATATTGTAACTGGTAAATATCATGCTCGGGAATTCCTGGGTAACCGACCAGTTACGTACACGTTTAACTTATGCGACGTTGACTTTATGGTGACAGGGCGTGGACATAATGGTGTTTATCTGCGGGTAATTGCTACCCACGGCCCACAACAGGAGCTATTTGTTAGCTTCGATGATGACATTTTGCAAACCCTCTTTGAGGTCGTTAAAGCAGAATATCAGGCGCGGATTGCCGTTCATGGCGTTACTGCAAATGAATTTGCTTGGCTTTAGGGAGAGTGAGTCAAAAGAAGAGTGCTTCATTAAGCGCTCTTTTTTGTTTGGACAATAAAATTAAGATTATGGTGATTAATTAATTTCAAATCATTGCGTACGCCGTATGCGTACGTTACAATATAAATGAGGTGATTAGGATGATTGAAACGTATACACCAACAAATGCTCGAAAAAATCTCTATTCAATCATTAAGACGGTAAACGAACAAAAAAAGCCAGTTATGATTGATGCAGCGGATGGTAATGAAAAGAAGTCCGCAGTTGTCGTTGGTAAGCAAGACTGGGAATCAATTGAAGAGACGTTATATTTAATTCAAACTGGTACTATGGAAAAAGTCCAGCAGCGTGAGAACGACAAATCCGGATTTACGGACATTGATGATATTGATTGGGATGAGCTGTAATTTTGTACAAGGTAAGAATAAAAAATAGCGCAAAAGGTGATCTAAAGAAGGTAAAGCAAAGTCATCTTAAAAGTTCTTTTTTAGAGATTGTTGAAACGTTAAAAAGGAATCCATACGAGCCTAGTCAATCTTTTGAGAAACTACAACCGTATAGTGCAGGCAGATTTTCTCGTCGACTTAATAGTCAACACCGGGTGGTTTATCGGGTGGACGAGGAGAAAAAGACTGTTAGTATTTATTCGGCTTGGACGCATTATGAATAAAGAGTGTGTTAACTCTCTTCGGACTTTCTGACAAATGAATTACACTTTTCCCTAGATGTATCTATGATTAAAGAGCGCAGTAGCGCTCTTTTCTTTTTTCATTGCCGTTTCCTTTACAAAAAATAAGGCTGTTAAGGAAAGCTCTTAACAGCCTTATTGTAATGAGTACAGCTACATAATTTTTATTTTCTCAGGAAGTTAGTGTACCAGTATCAATGCTGGCCATGGAAACGTGGTGCATCTGACGGCGTTGGAACTTGCATGTTTTGGTCAACTACTGAAGTCCCGTCTATATAGTTAAAGCGGAATCCTGGTTGGACATTAAAGAGGTATACATTAAAGTTTAATCCGTTAGAACCAACCGCTTGTAAATGAACACCCTTAGCCATCAAATCATTTCCTTGGAAAACGGGTTGAACTTGATAGACCACTCTGGCCCCTTGACGTAGGGCTTGACGAACCTGTTGTTCATAGATGGTCTGTAATTCTTGGTTGCAAAATGCTGTTTGAGTAAACAGATTACGCGGGTTATTTTGGTCACCGGAGCGTTGCAAGGGACTGTATGAGCCGTTGATACTAATTCCTTTTGAAAGAGAATAAGCAATGATGTGTCCTCGGTTAAGGATCATTTCGCCTTGACCATTGCGCTTCTGATGCCATCCAGTAGGAATTACCGTTTGACGGACACGCAAACTATCGTTAGCCACGTTTCGCTTTTCAAGGAAGGCTGTAGTAATTCCAGAAGTCCGATTTAAACCATCAAGTTGCTGATAGGCTACATGATTCTGTTTCCAGTCGTTAATATTAAGTGTTGAGTGACCGCCATTTACTTGAACGATGGCACTGTGACCAGGGACGTAATTTAAATTAGCTAAACCGCTTGGATTACCATCTGATGTTGTTTGGTTTATGTTTGGAGTTTGTGGCGTTTGATTTAGATTAGTTTTCTGTTCTGTGTGGTGAGTAAATTGAACCCGATGATTGACTGGCGCACAACTAGCTAAAAGTGCACCTACACAGCAAACCGCAAACATTGTCTTAGCTATATTAAAGTGATGTCGTTTACGCATTTTATCACCTTCCTAATTTGCGTCTTCAATAGTGATAGAGAGGTCAATGACGACATCACAACCGTAATTTGTTTCGTTAAAGTTCAATGCAGTGAAATGGCGGGAATACGGCCGATGAAGTCCCATCATTTGTGCTATGGTTCGAACCATACCGGCAGAGATAATCCGTAATGCCCCCGAATTATTACGATTAGCGTGGACACTGTATTGTACCTGTTCCTGATAAAAGCTCAGCATAATCTGCGAAGACTTAGTGTCTTTAGCCTGTAAAAAGACGACGTATGGTTGTGCGCCGGCTACGGCTGTAACTTGGTCAGAAATTGCTTTAGAAAATTGTAAACGGTCATTGTCCATTGTTATAAATCGTTTAGCCTTTCCGTAATCGCGTAAAGACGTGGGATGTGATAATGGTTGGAAATCACGTTTCTTTGTATTAACCACCGGGTTCCGCTTCCTTTCATGTTTAGTTTTGACTGTTATTATAGTTTATTCCGGCTTTTTCATTATAGCATATCTTATAATGATATATTAGACGTTATTACAGCTTATTCAGAAATAGGTTATCCTTAAATTAGAATTATATATTGCATAATATACTGGAATAAAAGTCAAAACGGGAATACAATAACGTTATATAAAGGAAAGGAGGGAAGACTATGCAACGACCAAAACGGCCGAAAAGGCCGCAAGGAAATCGGGCGCAACAGCTTCATCGCCAAGACAAGCAATATGCTAAGAAAGGGCTTGGTTGGGGCATTGGGGCCGTTGGTGCGGTAGCGGTTGTGGGCGCAGCAGGCGCAGCCGCCTATCATCACAGTGTTAATGAGCAGCCGCAAGCGCAGCATTCGGCGGACAGTTCTTCTGCTTATCGTAAGGTACGATTTGTAACCTCATCATCCAAACATAAACATGCAGATAAGCATTCGGAACATAATGATGAGGTTCTGCTGGCGGGAGGTCAGGCGAAGGATGTTGCCCATTTAGCGGGGGTATCGAAGGATAGTCATCCGCATAACGGTGATACAACTTCGTTAATGGACGTATTAGCAGGTGGCAACGCCAGTAATAGTAAGTCGCAGCAGTTAGCGTCAGTGTTACTAGGGGCGTCGACGAATAACGACGGTGCTCAAGCAATAGCATCCATTAAAGATCGCTTAGCAGCAACCCAAGGAACACTAGCGTTAGCGGACGCGGATAGTGTGGGTTCTCACGAAAACCGTTATATTCCTAGTACGGTTTCACCAGCTCCGGTTTATCAACCGACTGAATACCGACCGAGTAATCCAATTCCAATGCCGCAACCAGCGCCGATTAGACCTTTACCACAGCCAAGCATTGGTGACACTGGTACAACCGGAACTACAGGGACTACTGGTGGCGTGATTGGTGGCTCGGGGACAGGGCATTCAACCGGACATCTTGCTCCGGCGCCAGTACCACCGCCAATTATTAACAGTGGCGGTTCAACTGGTGCGGGTTCATCCGCAACTGGTGGAAATACACCGACTACAGATAGCTCAAGTAGTTCAAGCTCGAGTTCATCAAGTAGCAGTTCAAGCTCTAGCTCCAGTTCCAGTTCCGACGCTGATTCGAGCTCAACGTTAAGTTCTTCGAGTTCATCGAATGAAACGAATAGCAGCTCGTCAAGTAGCTCAGGAATTGCTGATCAAACAAGCTCCAGTGTTGATTCAGGTTCGACACAAACCAGTGATGTTAGTGATACAACTCATTCAACACTCCCGGCATCAAAACCAACGAATGATTCGCAAGATGTTGATACGAAGCCAACTAATGGTGTAGCGCAACAAGCAACGCCTACTGCAGCACCGGTAACTGCAAAGCAAATGGTAGCTGCTGGCCATCCGGTAGCAACTGCGCCGGAGACTGCTTCGCATCAGTTGGTAACAACGGGTGAGACCCAGGTCAGCGAGACGGGGAATAATCAGACCGCTAGTGCACCACAAATGGTGAAGGCGGGTTAATTAAATGAAGTGCAGTTTTCCTGTTAGAAGCCTCCGTATAATACGGAGGTTTTTAACACAATGGGGGTAAACATTAATGAATAAGAATGTACCGTTAGTTTATCAACGTGAGTTGTTAAACGATGGCGTCGTTGCATACGAAACCAATCTGGATAACCACATTAGCGATAATATTTCCGTTTACTTTGATCCGAAAACACAGCGCTACGACGATGGTGGCCAGACTTTCTTCGAATTATCAATTTTTGGTGTGGGAAATGGTGCAGGTGAGTTACCGCATGTATTTTCTCGTTGGTTAGCTCCGGTGCTTAAAAAATACCAATGCCGGATTGGCGATAGACGACAGAAGGATATGATCATTAGTATGCAACCGGCTAAGCCGGACGATATGGAAATGATTTTAAAATTAGCAGAAATGCAGGTATCTGTATTGAATGGCTTGTTAGTTGCTTATCATACTTGTTACTTACACGGAGATACTGAAGGTCTCTTGAAGAGAGAAGAATAATGGCGGTAATACAGAAAGATTTATAAAGAGACGCAAAAGGGAGGATAACATGACGACTTATGATTCAGAAGAATTGCATGCTATCATTGCTGCATTAGCCGAAGCGGAATGTGTCCCAGCGACGCATTCTGGTTCAACTATTCCGGCGTTAGAGTGTATGCTAAACGATCGGCGCTTGATCAAGTTAAAGCCGTATCTTTTAAAGGAAAAAGCTTCAGAGGAGCTCTGTAACACTGGAGACGAAGTGCTGGATGGTTACTTTGGTGCACTGGTAAACCCAATTACTAACCATGAACTAGCTACTAGACTTTATAAGAAACTAAAAGAACCGCTAAACCGAAACAATCCGCAAAATGATGAGGCCGTTATTAAATTTGCGGGAGTAATCGACCACGTCGCGGATCATGTTCGTTATCATATAACCGATAATTTTGACCGTATTAATGATAATGAATGGGACTTTAACGAGATTGCTAAGCGGTTAGGAAGTTTTATTAATAAACGGCTTGGAGTAAAGGGTTAAGCGGTGAGAAGGAATAATGTAATGACTATCAACGAACAACTAATTAAGAAGTTTAAGCATGAATATTTAACTGAAGACTTTGCTAATGGCATTCTAGAAGCCATTTGTCCTGACGTTAAAATGAAAGATATGATTGTCGGAAAATTGCGTACCAAGATAGTTAACCTGTTTTCCAGTCGTGAGGATAATCTAAAGATAGATAATTACAATGTTGGTGATCTAATTAACTGGGGAGAAGAGAAAGGGCAGGTTATAACACCGATTTCCTCAAACCCGAAAAAACATGTTAAGTTTACCCAGTCTTTGAGTGACGATAGCTTTTGGGATTTCACTTACTCGTGGCAAGATACAGATGGTACTCAATTAGGTGAGGTTGTTGGATTTGCAGACCTTGTTTTACAAAATCAAAGAACCCTTATTGTAAGAGACTTTCGTGCACGCGTTAGTAATTTAACTCGTGCTGGTTGGCAACGTTTAGCTAAATGGCTACAAAATGAAGGGTTAAAGGTTACGTTAAGGATAGTTCCTAAAGCAGGTTCGCTTTTTAAGTGGACGCTTATGTTACCTGCGCTTGGCATTATTGATGGCCAAGTGGTCTGTTCGGTGGACACCTCGGCTATCAGTTAAAGGTATTCCTAATGTTACAGACGATTTTATTCAAGTATTACTAAAATGGAAAATGATAACTTTTGGGATATTCATGTCAACTAACAAACCGGAATAACCGGAATAATCGGAATAATCGGAATAAGTATTTTATTTTCAATTTTAAGATGGTACGTTAGTGCTGTAATATCCGAATAAACAGAAATACGGATATTAATAAATCATAAGGAGTGAATTGTATGTACGTACCTAAACCCGTACACGAACAACAGGCAGCTCAAACAGGCCTTAAAAATGATGGGCAAGACGGAGTTGTATTTGTAAAAGCTGGTCAAGCCAGTGGACAGGCAGCGCAGAGTGGTGCCGCAAAAGCGACAACTCCGAGTGCGCCACAAGCATCAGCGGCAAAGGCCAGTGTGGCTTCTAAGGATAATGAAGCACCGGCTCCGGTACAGAAGGATACACCGGCTCCGGTAGCTAGTCCGGCTGCTAAGGCGAGTGCACCGCAGACTAAGGCAAATGCTCCGCAGGCTAAAGCCAATGCACCAGAGACAGGGGCACCGCAAGGAGCTCAGGCAGTGCGGCAGCCAGAAGCGCGGGATGGTTACCGGGTGATGCAGCCAACGCCGGTCAAGCGGAATGTCAAGGAGACAACGGCAAAGGTGGCGGCGAAGAGCCCAGAGAA
>NZ_JBJFZW010000007.1:0-44784 GCF_045033025.1 Ligilactobacillus sp. LYQ139 | reverse complement strand
AAGGAAAGAGTGCGGTGATGATGGCCTGAAGGATACACCTGTTCCCATGCCGAACACAGTAGTTAAGCTTCAGCGCGCCGAGAGTAGTTGGGGGACCGCCCCCTGTGAGGGTAGGACGTCGCCGTGCTTTTTATTCCGGCATAGCTCAGTTGGTAGAGCACCTGACTGTTAATCAGGTTGTCGACGGTTCGAGCCCGCCTGCCGGAGTGACATGTTAATGACCCGTTGGTCAAGTGGTTAAGACACCGCCCTTTCACGGCGGTAACATGGGTTCAAATCCCGTACGGGTCATGATGGAGGATTAGCTCAGCTGGGAGAGCATCTGCCCTACAAGCAGGAGGTCACAGGTTCGAGCCCTGTATCCTCCATTTGAACGGGAAGTCGTTCAATGGTATATTTAGTAACAGTATAACTTTTCTATTGTGGCTCGGTAGCTCAGTCGGTAGAGCAACGGATTGAAGCTCCGTGTGTCGGCAGTTCGATTCTGTCCCGCGCCACCATGGAGGGGTAGCGAAGTCTGGCTAAACGCGGCGGACCGTAAATCCGCTCCTTCGGGTTCGGAGGTTCGAATCCTCTCCCCTCCATATATAGGGATATAGTTTAAAGGTAGAACTACGGTCTCCAAAACCGTCGGTGTGGGTTCAATTCCTACTATCCCTGTTATATTGTTATGGCGGTAGTGGCGAAGTGGTTAACGCACCTGGTTGTGGCCCAGGCACGCGTGGGTTCGATTCCCACCTACCGCCCTTGTCACTGGGGTATGGCCAAGTGGTAAGGCAAAGGACTTTGACTCCTTCATGCACTGGTTCGAATCCAGTTACCCCAATTGTGGGGATTGGCCTGGTGACCTGTTCTTAATGGCGGTATAGCCAAGTGGTAAGGCAGAGGTCTGCAAAACCTTTATCACCGGTTCAAATCCGGTTACCGCCTTTAGTTCCTAAAGGTGCTAACTGTATCATATTTATCATGCCGGTGTGGCGGAATTGGCAGACGCGTTGGACTCAAAATCCAATGTCCGTTAGGACGTATCGGTTCGACCCCGATCACCGGTATAAATGAGGTTTTTATATCTCTCTGAAACGCTGTTAAGTCAGCGTTTTTCTTTTTATTCGTTTATATTTCAAACACATAAAACACACAGTAAACACACGGTAAACACACAGCAAACAGAAAATATGATTTCTTTGCCGAATAAAGGAGCAGTTTAGTAAATTATCATTAAGCTGCTCCGTAGTAGTCTTTATAGTGAGTGGGACACGAAAAAAGAACCTAATTGTTAATCGGTAGTTAGGATTCTACGTTGTCTTTTGTCACGTGTCTGGTATATCACATTATTATATGTGGGTTACTCTGAATGGTTAAAAATCAATGTGTATGCACAAAACGTGAACATAAACCGAAATTCTGTGTGCAGGATGTGCACGAAAAATAAAAAAAAACGGAATGAATCCATCCAACTGTTCAGAAACATTTTTGTTCATTCTAAGTGATTAAGTAAAAGAAAACGTAATAGATATCGCTTTTGGAATACGGATGGAGCGCGAAAAATTAACGGTTTTGTAAGATGATAAGTAACAATCAAGGCAATAAGTTCATATACTTGGAAAGTTGGTGATCATTTCATCAACTTTTTTATTGCCTAAATGTTTTCGATGAGTGAAATATTAAGCGAGTAAAACAGCGTTTGATTGTTAATTAGTAATTGATATTTATATTATTTGTTATTACGTATGAATTTCAAAGGCAAGAAAAGAATTCAAAAAAAGTGTTTCTCCATATATTGTATATCCAATCATTGAATGATACTATATGTTGTATAAGGAGTGATGAGAGTGAAGCGCACGATAAAATTATCGCAAGACTTTATTATGAACATTAAAGAAAATGTGCATCCTCATTGGGGTGAATTAGGATGGGTAACTTATAAGCGAACTTATGCTCGTTGGCTACCTCAAAAGCACCGAACTGAGGAATGGATCGAAACGGTGCAACGGGTAGTTGAGGGGAATATTAATTTAGATCCGCGTCTTACTAATCATCCTAGTAAACAAGTGATTAACGAGTTGACTGATGAAGCTAAACAGCTTTTTCGACTTATTTATGGACTATCCGCTACGCCATCAGGACGTAATTTGTGGATATCGGGAACGGATTATCAACAACGGACAGCGGATTCATTAAACAATTGTTGGTTTATTGCTATTCGTCCACAGAAGTATGGTGATAGTCATATCGTACCGTCATATTTACAGAAGGATCAGAGTGCAGTGTCGATGCCGTATTCGTTTATGTTCGATCAATTAATGAAGGGTGGGGGAGTTGGCTTTTCTGTAACTCATGAAAATGTTAAGCAAATTCCGGCTGTTGATTATCCCGTTCAAGTAGAATTTGTTATTGATAAAACAAGTCGTTCTTATGATGATGCGCTTGCCTGCGGTGCACGCGATCGAGATGAATGGGAGCAGCATGACCATGACGGTGATGCTTTAATCTATAAGGTCCCTGATACTCGCGAAGGCTGGGTTTTGGCAAACGCGCAGATGATTGATTTGCATTTTGTTGATACAAATCCAACCAAGCAGCAGCGGTTAATTTTAGATGTAACTGATATTCGAGCTAAAGGAACACGAATTCACGGCTTTGGAGGAACAGCCGCGGGCCCGATGCCACTAATCACAATGATTCATGACATTAATGAATTAATTAATCAACGCGTTGGGCAGCACTTAACGGCCGTTGATTGCACGGATATTGGTAATCTGATTGGAAAAGCGGTTGTTGCTGGTAACGTACGTCGTTCTGCCGAACTAGCATTGGGCTCAAATGATGATCATGATTTTATTACCATGAAACAAGATGCTGAAAAACTGAACCATCATCGCTGGGCTTCCAATAACAGTGTGGCGGTGGATTCGCATTTTATGCAATATCAAACGATTGCCGATTCAATTTTACATAACGGTGAACCGGGAGTTGTTAATTTAGAATTATCACGAAACTATGGCCGAATTGTGGATGGAAATCAATTAGGCATTGATGGGGACGTTGAAGGAACTAATCCTTGCGGTGAAGTTTCATTGGCAAACGGCGAACCATGTAATTTATTTGAGGTTTTTCCAGCAATTGCTGAAGAACAAGGATGGGAGCTCAGTGATGTTTTCCGTCTTGCAATGCGGTATACAAAGCGAATTACGTTTAGTAATTATGATTGGGAAGTTTCCCGGAAAATTATTTCAAAAAATCGGCGTGTGGGGGTATCGATGTCTGGAATTCAAGATTGGATTTTAAAACGCTTTGGGCATCGGATTGTTACGGGGTTCGAGAAGATTACCGATTCTCAAACTGGTATGAAAATTCAAAAACCGATTTATGACCCCAAAATTTGTGCAACCTTTAATCAACTTTATCAAGCGGTTGTTTCAGCAGATCAAGAGTATTCAGCCGTGTTGGGGTGTCAAGAATCGGTTAAACACACAACGGTCAAGCCTTCTGGAACAGTGGCTAAACTGGCAGGGGCTTCTGAGGGAATGCATTTCCATTATGCTGGGTATTTAATCCAGCGAATTCGGTTTCAAGATTCTGATCCGCTTTTACCAGCATTTCGGGCATGTGGTTACCGGATGGAACCAGATGTTTACACGGAGCATACGATTTGTGTCGAGTTCCCAGTGCGTGCTGCTCATGCGGATGCTCCTGAATTTGTATCTTCAGGCAATGTAACAGCGGCTGAACAATTTGCAACGCAGGCTTTTCTCCAAACTTACTGGTCGGATAATGCGGTCAGTTGTACAATTACGTTCCAGCCGAATGAAGCTGATCAGTTAGCGGGACTTTTGACGCAATATCGAAACACGATTAAGTCAACGTCATTGTTACCATACCTTGGTGGCGAATTTAAACAGGCTCCAAAACAGCCAATCACTAAGGACGTTTTTGAACAGCGAAAAGCAATGCTTCATGGTGATGTTCAAGAAGTTTTCCAAAAGCAAAACAAGCAAGATATTAAAGATTTAGAAATTGTTGGACAAAGCGACTGTGAAAGTGGCGCATGTCCGATTAAATAATTTAATTATGTAAGGGGTAATAGATTATGAATCAACTAAAAAAGTGGGTAGTATCGGTTTTAACAGTATTGATGTTGGAATTACCGATTGGTGGTTTGACAACGATAAATGCGCAAAAGACAACAGGAAAAACAGTTACAGTGACCTATGTTTTACAGCGAAATAATAAACAATTTGCACGAAAGAAAGTTCATGTTAAACAAGGAGCAGACGTTCTTACAGGGTTAAAACACGCTTGGCACGTTCGGGTGAAAAAGGGAATGGTAACAGCGATTGATGGTCGAAGTCAGAATACCGCTAAAAAGACGTATTGGATGTATAAAGTTGATGGTAAGGAAGCAACTAAGGGTGTGACCCAAGAGAAGGTTCGAAACCACGATACGGTGACCTTTAATCTTAAACGGGTTAATGAATAATGGACCATCTTAGCACGCATGAAAAGGTTTTACGAATAGCTTTAATTGGGTTGCTAAGTGCACTGTGCGTTATTTTTCGGATTATTCATCTTCCAATCCCTAATGTTCAGCCCGACACAGATTTAATTATGATGATTACATTGATGTTGGGGAATGTAACGGGAATTAGTGTTGCTGCAATTACAATAGTGCTTTCCAATGTCATTTTAGGATTTGGTATTTGGACGTTACCACAAATTGGCGCGTATATTATCTGTGTATTACTGGTTAGTGGAAGTGCTCAGATAATTCCGTTGCGCCGACATGTCGGTTGGCAAATAATTTTAGCGACATTTTTAGGGTTTGTGTATGGTTTCTTTGTGAGTTTAGGAATGATGCTAGTTGGTGGGTTTGGAATAACAGCCTTTTGGGCATATTACTTAAATGGTTTGGTATTTGATTGTTATCATGCAGGTGGTAATCTTATTCTTTATCCGTTATTGTATCGTCCTGTAGTGAACGTTTTAAAAAAGTATCGTTTTATTGAAAAAAAGGAGGAGGAATAACAATCAAGATTTATACACGCGTTGGAGACACGGGGCAAACTAAGCAAATTACAGGACAAATGATAGCGAAGGATGCACCGCAAATTGAACTTCTTGGCGCATTAGATGAATTAGAGTCGTGGTTGGGGTTATGCTGTGCAGTTTGTTCACCAGCTTGCGTAAAAATTCGCACCGAAGTTCTTCAAATTCAAAAACAGTTATACCAACTACAGGCTGATATAACAGTTAACCGGCATCATGAAATTACTGATATAACGGTAACAAAGATGGAGCATAGAATCGATCAGTTACAAACATTAGTTCCGTCAATTAAGGCGTTTATTTTACCTGGAGGTGATCAAACAGGAGCATCTCTTCAATATGCCCGAACATTAGCCCGGCGAGCAGAACGACGATTGGTGACATTGATTCGATTAACAGGACTATCTTTACCGGATGGACAACGATATCTTAATCGCCTCTCAGATTATTTATTTGTATTAGCGCGATATGCGAATGTTTTAGATGATTATCAGGATATCCGGAGCGATGATGAAATCCTAGAGCCAACCACTCATGAGTAATTATGGTTGTAGTGATAACCACAACAATGGGAGGAAAGGCATTTAATTATAATACGTGTCTTAGAAACCATTGCAGACCTTGAAAGAATAAAAAACTACCTGACATAGTCAGGTAGTTAAATTACCGCTAGCTGATTTGCTCTAAATCATATGGATCTACAAAATAGTCATGGTCCGGATGACGGTCAGCTGGGAAGCCGAGGACTTCTGGTTGGTGCTGATCAAGGTGTTTGATATTAACTAGATTAGTTTCGCACTGTGAACAAATGACGTGTAATATGTTGGTTGGCGTCACTAAGAACCAGCTGCGAGGATGAGAAATTATCCGCCGGCATAAATAACACCGTACTGGTGGACGCTCAAAGTCCTTATGGTAGTGATGGTAATCCACGTGCGCCGGGTGATCAGGATGTTCCTTTTCAGTTAATACGTGGTTATCTGGCATTGGAGCTTCGATCCTATGAGGTGGTTGCTGATTAATAGCACTGTTAATAAAAAGCATTAATGTCATTCCTTCCGTCGTATTAATTGTTGTAATTAGTATATCGAAATTGAAGGCGGTTGTGATTGATTAAATGATTTGTTAACAAAAATACTATGGAAGCTTAAAAAAGCCCCGCAATAGCGGGACTTTTCGTTAGGCTTTAAGCCAAATGTTCAAAAGAACCTTGATTTCCTCTAATGATGTGTGAGCTTCGTCAAAACGATGGAGTGTCATAGTAAATTCCTCCTTTAAGTTGATTGATTAACTTTAAAGTAACATGTTGTTGGTGAAAAATGCCGATTATGAGCAAAGTTTTAGGTGGCTGTTAGGGATTGCTTAGGGGTGTCTCACCACGAATGAATCAAAAAGAAAGAAGTGTTCATATGGATACATTACAGCACTTAAAAAACTAATTTGATAAGTTTTCCAATTTGTGTTTACAGCATTGAGGGTTAAGTGCGTACATCTCTTAATATTATTGGTGGATGTGTGTCTTATTATGCAAATCTTGTATACGTGTATAGTTCTTTCGATTAATTTATTTTACTGGTACGTTTTTGGGATGGATGGCGGTTAAAAATCAAATAATTTGTACAATATAATAATTAAATAGAGATTATAAAGTTTATAAGAAGTATGCTTATTTATTAAATTCACGGGGGTTGTAGTTTTTTAGTAGCTTTATTGGGGCAAGCATGGTATCTTACTATCACAGTCAGTTACTCATAGGTTTGAATAAGGAGGATGCCATGACAAATCAGGCGACAACCACTGCGTTGAACCAAATTATTGCCGACATCAGCCAACTAAAGGTTAACGTGCAGCAGTACCACTGGTACATGCGCGGCACCGAGTTTTTCAAACTTCATCCGCTGATGGATGATTATGCCGCTCAATTGGGGAACCAGCTTGATGAGGTGGCGGAACGGCTCATTATCATTGGTGGGGCACCATTATCAACAACTCATGAATTTACGGCGCAAACTAAGTTACCTGATAATAAAATAACGTGGGACCAAGAAACATTGTCCCAGATGATTACCGGGTTAGTCGCCCAGTTTAAGGTCTTACGGGATGATTACAAAGCGGCGATTATCGTAACAGATGATACGAACGATTTGACTACCCAGGACATGTTGAGTGAGTTTAAGGGCGAATGCGAAAAGAATATTTGGATGCTCAATGCGTACTTGGATAAGGATGTTACGGCATAAGTCATTGTTAAAATAAACGGGTGGGGTGGAAGTCCGACTGCCGTTGAATCAACATATGATTCAGGGCCAGCTTCCATCCCGCCCGTTTTTTTTGGTTTGTGTCTTACTCTTTCGGCACAGAATCAGCTTAAAGCTGAATTATTTAAATTCTAAGACATCCTGAACGGCGTACCGTTCCGAGGTGATTTCATGGGCAGCTGGATCAGGTTTTCCAACTGCAATTCCCAGTGCAGGAACGTACCGGTTGGGGTCTAGTCCAAGTGCGGCGGCTGCCTTCTTAGCATCGTAACCGCCGAGTGGATTGGCTTCATATCCGTGGGCCCGAATAGCTAAGAGCAGTTGCATGGCAGCGAGGCTACTGTCGATTAAGGCATCGGCGGTTAAAAATTGCTTGTCTGCGTGCTCGTATAATGGTAAGAATGTTTGAAGAATTTCGTTGAGCCGTTCCTTCGTAATTTGGTGTTCCGTGTACATCCTTTGCCACAGGGCCCGGTATTTCTTGAACGCATCGGTGTCCCCGAAAACCATAATCATTGCGGAACAGGAATCTAACTGGGGAAGGTTAAACTTCATGAAGAAGGACCGCAACTTGTCCTTTCCTTCAGGAGTATCAACGACCACAAAGTGCCAGGCCTGAAGATTGCAAGACGAGGGTGCGGTGATCGCTTCTTGGACCATTTGCTGAAGTTCGTCCCGGGGAATCGTCACTGACGGATCAAAGTGCCGAACAGAGTGTCGGTGGAGCATAATATCTTGAAAATCATTGTTAGTAAATTGCATGAGATAACCTCCTTAAACGTTAACCAATAAGTAACCGTTTCCGCTGATATTATAACATTTTCGCAATAACTTAATCGCAAAATATTTTTATTCCCTTTTGTTTTCTGCTCAAACTAAGTATAATAAGGGAGGCATCAGGGAGATGGAATGACCTATTAATAGGGGATGATAAAGTTGACGAGTTACTTAGCTAGTCAGGATGCCGTTAAGGGATTCCTAGATAATCCGGATATGCGGGAACAAGAAGGCGTTATGTTTGCTTATGCGATGGACGAAGCAACGTTACAACGGTTGGTGCCAGCACCATTACAAGTGATAGCGCCTGTAGTAGCCGGTTACGTTACGCATATGGGGAACCCGTCGTTTGCGCGTTCGTATGATGAAGCGGTGCTGTACACGATGGTAGCTTACCGGGATAAAATGGTTGGGGCGTACCCGTTTGGGTTATTCCTGGCCGGCCCGGGCGCAGAAATGGCGTTAGTTGCTGGACGTGAGGGGGCAAGCATTCCTAAGAAGCTTGCTGATCAGATTCAGATTAAGCACGACGATGCGGAAACTCAGGCCCAGGTCATTCGGCACGGTACTACGTTAATGGACGTTCGCATAACGCCGGGGACACCCAATGATCCCGCTCAGGCCCAGCAATTATTGGGCCCGCAGTTACAGTTAAATCATCCAAATGAAACGGTTAACTTTTTTGTGGACTATCAGTTAGAGCAGCAGAATGACGGAACGAACCGGTTCACGAATACTAGGTTGTTGGCAACCCAGACAACGAACATTACAACTGCTTTTACTCCGGGAAAATTGGCGCTAACGTTGACATCAAGTGCGGATGATCCGGTTGGGGAGCTGGCGGTGCAGCATCTAATTGGTGGGGGAACATATAAGATGGCTTCTGCTAAGATGCATAAAACAATGGTGTTAACTAAGTTGGCTGCTGATAAGGTAGCGCCGTACCTAATTACCGGGCGCTATGATCAAAGTACTTTAAGTAATAATTAGGAGGAACGAGTAATGACTATTGAAAACGTAACGATTGCTGGGGCAGGAACCTTAGGCAGCCAGATTGCATTTCAGTCTGCGCTTTGCGGACACCAGGTGCGAATTTGGAATCCGCACCCGGAGCGAGCAGAACGGCGGCTGGAAGCATTGCGGCCGTTTTATAAACGGGATGTTCACCTTACTGATGAACAGTTTGATGAAGCATTAGCCCGGATTATTTCCATCACGAACGACTGGAAACAGTCGTTTCAGGATTCTGACCTGGTAATTGAAGCCGTTCCGGAAAGTTTGAAGGTGAAGGAGGAATTTTACCATCATTTGGCGGAGGTTCTGCCACCAGCAGCGTTGATTGCTAGCAATTCATCGACGTTTGTTCCAAGTCAGTTAGTTAAGTTTGTTGACCGGCCGGAGAAGTTTTTACACTTGCACTTTGCCAACCATATCTGGCAGTTTAATACCGCTGAAATTGTTGGTAATGCGCAGACAAAACCAGAAGTGATTGATACTGCGGTGGCGTTTGCTAAGAGCATTAAGATGCTCCCAATTGTTTTGCAAAAAGAGCAGCCCGGCTACATTATGAATTCGTTATCGGTTCCGTTTTTAAACGCAGCGCTTGGCCTTTGGGTTAAGGGGGTTGCGGACCCGATTACGATTGATAAGGACTGGATGAACTCAACGGGATCGCCGATGGGACCGTTTATGGCAATGGATATGATCGGTCTCCGGACAGTGTGGGCAATTTATAATGCGCATCCGGATGATCCTGCATCTCAAACAATTGCTGCAAAGATTAAGAAAATGATCGATCAAGGGCATTATGGCATTGAGGCCGGCCAGGGTTTTTACACGTACCCGCATCCGGCGTTTGAGGACCCGAACTTTTTGAAGGGATAAAGAGCAATATGTGAATTACGGGCAGCACCTGATAAGAGGAGTTGCTCGTTTTGACTCTTTAGCGTGAACGTTATGGGTTGGTTAAGGATGAGCAAACTGTTAGTCAAAGTTTAGGGAAGGGTTACCAATAATTGGGGTTAGCAACGCGTTGGTTTATAAAGTGTTATTTATAGGCCACGGTGGATTATTATAAAATGAAGTACTTAAAAAACCTGTTGGCTTTAGTCGAGTTAACTATTACCAGCAGGATTTATTTTACGCTAATTGCTCCCAAATGTAGGGTTAATTAACGTGATAATGACTTTGTGATAAACTACGAAATTCGCGGATAAGAGGGATTAAATCAGTTGATAACTTATCTAAATCGGGTGGATTAATATCTTTTAAAAGTTGAATTAGCGTTAGGGTTGATTTTGGGAAACCCGTAAGTGCCTGGGTAGGTTCATCATTGACTAATTCAGAAATGGAAATATTCATGGCATTACATATTTTGATGATGTTTGTAATGCTAATATTATCCATTTGGCCACGCTCTAGCTTTGAGATAAAGTTAACTGATAAATTACTTAATTCTGCAAATTTTTCCTGTGTTAGTCCTTTTGTAGTACGTAGTCGTCGAATTTGCGTTCCAATATTAAAATGCTCGTACATAAATTTGCTCCTAAGTGTACTTTAATGACTTAAGAGTAAGAAAATGTTAATTATAGTAACACTTAATAAAGTAATTACCTTTCATTTTTCTGTGATTATAATCACAAATATAACGCTTAAAGCGTATTTATTTATGAAATTAACCGAATAAACGCTTAATGAGAGATCACCTTGCCGTAACCATTAAACGTTTATATGGATTATTGGGATTTTGGATACTAACTAATTGACGAAAGGTGACGTTGTCCCGAAGAGAGGCAGTGCGACATTACATATCTTTTGTTCTGTTACGTTTGAGGTGGCTGGTGGTTGTTGCTAATCACTTTAGTTCATTGACATTTGTTGGAATTATTTATTGGTTATCTGCTAGGGGCAGATCATCATCAGTGCTTCTCGTGAAGGGTTAATTCCGGTTAAGTAGCATTCCCAATAAAAATGGGTACAGGAGTTGTATGTATTAATTTGTGTCCTATTTATCTTAAATGTTGGCATCATGCTTGCTATCATCAGATATACTATTGATTATTCCAACCATTATTGATAGAATTGGGGA
This sequence comes from Ligilactobacillus sp. LYQ139, assembly GCF_045033025.1. Lineage (NCBI taxonomy): Bacteria > Bacillati > Bacillota > Bacilli > Lactobacillales > Lactobacillaceae > Ligilactobacillus > Ligilactobacillus sp. LYQ139. Next base: position 33,615 of record NZ_JBJFZW010000007.1, on the reverse strand, counting down.
CAATCAGTAGCTAATGGATGCACGGGCGGATTTAAAAATAATAAATAGTTGTCAGCTTTATGCGCGAAATTAGGCTGGTTAGTTGGTTTAATTTTGCGTTTTTATTTTGATGAGTGAGGTGCTTTAAATGAGTAATGGTGTGAATTCAAAGAAAGCAGATCCTCAAATCGGGGTTGCTGAGGCACTTATAATTTTATTAGTTGCATTCGGCGTTTTAGGATATCTAATTATTGGGCTCCACCTTTCACCACAGGTGCCAATTCTAGTAGCCTTAACCCTATTAATGTTTTACGGTTGGATCCGTGGCTTTTCGTGGAATACGATTATGGATGGGATTGAGACAGGAATAAAGCCGGGGATTATCCCATTAATGATTTTTTTGATGATTGGGGCGTTGATCGCATGTTGGATCTTTTCCGGAACAATTCCGACAATTATGTATTTTGGGTTTAATATTATTTCCGCTAAGTTTTTTCTGCCAACGGTTTTTATTGTTTGCTCGTTAGTGGCAATAACCTGCGGCAGCTCGTTTACTACTGTATCAACGATGGGAATTGCGTTCATTGGAATTGGAACGGTGTTAAAGATTAACCCGGGATTAACGGTTGGTGCAATCGTATCGGGGGCCTTTTTTGGTTCCAATATTTCTCCCTTGTCAGGAACGACCAACCTGGCAGCGGGAATTGGAGAGATTGACTTATATAAGCATATAAGGTCGCTGTTAGTGACTGATGGGTTAGCGTTTGTTATTACTGCATGGATCTACTTCATGTGTGGCCTGGGGACTAAGAATATTCGCTTAACCGCTGTAACACTAATAATGCACCAGATTAAAGCTCATTTTTGGGTGTCGCCATGGACGTTAATTCCAGTTGGCTTGTTACTGATTCTTGCGTGGTTAAAAGTCCCCGCAGTTCCATCATTGATTGCCGGTTCTGCAACGGGGTTAATTATTGGGTTTATTCATAATCCCAAAATATCAATCGCAACCCTTGCTAATTACGTGATGAATGGTTATGTTGCACATACCGGTGATAAAATGCTCAATGTGTTATTTTCAAAGGGCGGCATTTCTAGCATGTTATCGTCCGCCGCGTTGATTATTCTTGCACTGGCCCTGGGGGGAACGTTCATCAAGTTTAAGGTGATTGATGCGTTGATAAATGGAATTGCGCGCTTTACTGATTCAGTAGGGAAATTAGTGTTGATGACAGCGATTGGAAGTTTGATTGTGAATTACTTGATTGGGGAGCAGTACCTTTCGGTGATTTTGCCTGGGCAGGCCTTTGAAAAGTCCTACGACCGGTTGGGAATTGATCACAAATACATGACGCGGACCCTGAATGACGCGGGAGCGGCGGTCAATTCGATTGTTCCGTGGGGCGTTAGCGGGACATTTATTGTCGGGACGCTTCAGATAAGTGCACTGAAGTATATTCCGTTTGCTTTTTTCCCAATTTTAGTCCCAATTTTAGCGGTTCTTGCGGGATTCTTTACAAAGCAAAAGAAAATTTCAACAAAATAATATGGACTACTTGACAAGTTACTTGAAATATAGTTGACTATAGTCACACATACAATTAGCACGTGAAGGATGAAGTAGGGAACACTGAACGGCTCAGAGAGCTAATGGCTGCTGCGAATTAGTGCGAAGTGCGACGTGAAATTACGTTCTTTGAGAATGCGTGTTTCGTAAGCTTGCGTTAAAAGTGTGAGAGGCATAGTTATAACTATGTGAATATGGGTGGTACCACGAGAAGTTCGTCCCTGAATGATTAATATCATTCAGGGACTTTTTGTTTTAGTTGAACATGGAGGTGTTTATATGGATATTATTGAAGATTTGAAATGGCGGGGGGCCATTAACCAACAGACTGATGAAGAAGGCTTACGTCAACTTTTAAAGGATAAGAAGATATCGCTGTACTGTGGAACCGATCCGACGGGTGATAGTCTTCATATCGGGCACTTGATTCCGTTTATTGTGTTAAAGCGCTTTGAGCTTGCCGGATACCATCCATACATTTTAATTGGTGGGGGAACCGGGTCCATTGGTGACCCAAGCGGCCGGAAGACTGAACGCCAGCTGCAGACGATGGATAAAGTTCGGCATAATGTTCAGGCTCTAACCGAACAAGTTACCCGGTTGTTTGGTGGTTCGGGACATATTTCATTTGTTAACAACTACGACTGGCTATCCAAGTTAGGCCTATTAGATTTCCTACGGGATTACGGGAAAGAGTTTGGGGTTAACACGATGATTAAAAAGGATGTTGTGGCTAGCCGGCTAGAAAACGGGATTTCGTTTACCGAATTTACGTACCAGATTTTACAATCCGTTGACTTCTTGCATTTGTACAAGAATAACGACATTCAACTGCAGGTTGGTGGCGCCGACCAGTGGGGGAATATCACTGCGGGGGTTGATTTAATCCATAAAAAAGTGGGCCAAGATGCTAAGGTATTCGGATTAACGATTCCGCTGATGTTAAAGGCTGATGGAACTAAGTTTGGGAAAACCGCTGGTGGGGCTGTTTGGCTGGATGCTAAGAAGACGTCGCCGTACGAATTTTACCAGTTTTGGTTGAATCAGGATGACCGGGACGTAGTGAAATACTTGAAGTACTTTACGTTCCTCAGTCATGCTGAAATCGAAGAACTGGCCGCAAAAGTTGCGACGCACCCTGAACGGCGGGAAGCACAGCGGGCTCTTGCACGGGAAGTGACAACCTTTGTTCACGGAAAAACAGCAATGGAAGAGGCAGAAAAAATTTCGCAAATTTTCTTTGGTGGTGATATTAAGCAGCTGACTCCGGGTGAAATCGAGCAGGTCTTTGGCAAAATGCCGTCCGTTAAGGTGAGCGCTGTTAAGGCCAACATTGTGGACTGGTTAGTGCAAACGAAGATTGAACCGTCGAAGCGTCAGGCTCGAGAGGACGTTGCTAACGGTGCCATTACAATCAATGGTGACAAGGTGCGTGACGTTGACTTTGTCCTTGATCCAACGGCTGCCTTTGAGGGAAGGTGCGTCGTTGTCCGGAAGGGAAAGAAGCATTACACGTTGGCACACGTTGAATAAAGAAGTAAATTAATTTAGAATATTGCTATCAGGGACACCCGGAATGTTGGCTAGAAAGCTGTTATTCTGGGTGCTTTCTTGCCTTGATATTAAACATTACTATGAGTTTGAAATTTATGCTAAATAAGGTATAGTAGGGAGGAATAGAAATAGTTAGCCATTTCCACAATAAGGAGGAATTATTGATGAACGGATACTCGGTTGAAAACCAACAACGGGGCTTAAATAAGTTCCTGTCTAAGGTTTACTGGTACATGGCAGGAGCGGTTTTAGTTTCAGCCATTACGGCTCTCGGGACGGTAGTTTTGTTTGGTAATATGGTTGATGAATTACTTGGGCAGCACCCGGTAGTTTACTTTATTTTACTGGCGGTTCAGTTGATTATGGTAGCCAAGATGTCGTTTAGTAAGTCGCGGTCGGCGGTAATGAGTAACGCCATGTTGTTTGGTTTTGCGGCGCTGGAAGGGGTCATCTTTAGTTCGATTCTCCTTGAATTTACGACGGCAGATATTACGTTAGCCTTTGTGGCGGCAGCGGTTGACTTTGCGGTTCTGGCCCTGTATGGAACCCGGACGAAAAAGGATCTTAGTAGCTGGGGACGGCAGGCCCTTGCAGCGTTAATTGCGATTTTGATTATTTCCGTGGTGAACATCTTTCTACGGAGCTCGTTGGTTGAATTCGTAATTTCGATTGCTGGTGTTTTGATTTTTAGCATTCTTTCAATGTGGGACGCTCACCGGATTAAGCAGATTTACCTGCAGATGGGGGAAGCGGCAAATGCGGCCCCAATTGTTGTGAGTGCGGCGTTACAGCTGTACCTGGACTTCATTAATCTGTTTTTGGAATTACTGGAGATCTTTGGTTCAAGTGAGCGCAACTAATAATGGACTTAAAATAAACAGGGAGGTTGGGACATTTGGCCCAACCTCCTTTGTGCTATAAATTATTATTTTTGGCTAACTCAGCTTCAATGGCTTTGCCTACCCCGTCCTGATCGTTTGGAGCAGCAATGTGCTGTGCGAGGTGTTTAACCTCTGCGGATCCATTTTGCATGGCGTAGCTAATACCAGCCACCTTTAGCATAGAAACGTCGTTATTGTTATCGCCGATTGCCATGACGTTATCTAGCGGGATGTTGAGCATATCCGCGTACTTGCTGACGGCAATTCCCTTTTGGGCGTTAATGTGGTTCACCTCAATGTTAGAGGCAGCTGAAGAGGTAATGGCAATGTTATCGTGGGCTTCTAATAGCTCCTGTTTGAGGGGAGCGAGGACGGTTGGCCCCGCTGCAGAAAACGCTACAACCTTGAAGAACGTGGTGTGCGGGTCATCCAGGAGCTCCTGGTAATCGTCGATGTAGTTGATGTTTAATAGTTCAAGACGGGCGGAGGAGCGGATGACTGCTTCTTTAAACGGTAGCCCCGGGTGGATTCTAGTCAGCAGTTCAGCGAAGTTTTGGATTCGTTGGGTTTTATCGTCTGAAAAAACGCCTTTTTCTGTAATAACTTCAATGTATAGCCCCGCCCGGTGGAACCGCGTGATAAGCTGGTCGGCTAGCATACGTGGTAGGGGCGCAGCAAAGATTTCCCGGCCATCCTTATCAAACATGCGCCCCCCATTCATTGTGATCATCGGGCAGTTAATTTGAGCGGCCTCAAGCAGGGGTTTAATTTCAGAATATGCCCTGCCTGATGAAACAATGAAGGGAACGCCCTCACGTTGTGCCTTTTTAATTGCGGCGGCGTTGCGGGGAGAAATTACCATGTTATTGTTAAGCAGTGTTCCGTCCATATCTGAAGCAATCAATTGCACCATTATAAAAACCTCACTCATATGATAGATTCCGCTTACATTTTAGCATGAAAATGGGCGAGGTTCGGACAAAACTATGATAAACTGAAAGTGAGGTGGACGGAATGAAGACGTTAATTCACAATGACTGGCAGGACGTATTGGCGCCTGAATTTGAAAAGGACTATTACCAGCAGCTTCATGCGTTTTTGAAGGATGAGTACCAGCATCACCGGATTTATCCGGATATGTACCATATTTTTCAGGCCTTTGAGTGGACTCCGTTTTCCCAGGTAAAGGTGGTTATCCTGGGCCAGGACCCGTATCACGGTCCGCACCAAGCCCATGGGTTGAGCTTCTCGGTTCAACCCGGAGTGCCTGTTCCACCGTCCCTGCAGAATATTTATAAGGAATTGCAGGATGATCTGGGAATCACGCCGGTGAACCACGGCTACCTGAAGAAGTGGGCGGATCAGGGAGTGCTGCTGCTAAACTCAGTGCTCACCGTTCGTGATGGTCAGGCCTTTTCGCACCAGGGTCACGGCTGGGAGCAACTAACGGACGTTGCTATTCATCAGCTCTCTGAACGGCCGAAACCGGTGGTCTTTATTCTGTGGGGGCGAGCTGCCCAGAATAAAATGACGTTGATTGATCAAACCAGAAATATTGTGATTAAGTCAGCCCATCCCAGCCCGTTGTCAGCCAGCCGAGGTTTTTTCGGTTCGCGACCGTTTTCAAAGACCAACGCTGCACTGACCGCAATGGGGGAGGAGCCGATTGACTGGCAGTTGCCGGCCGATCCGACTGCAGAATAAACATAGGGGGAAATGTAAATGGATATTTTTGCAAGTTTAACCGCGAAGATTAAGGGAAAAGAACCAACGATTGTATTTCCTGAGGGGACCGAACCCCGAATCTTAACAGCAGCATTGCGTTTAGCAAACGAACAACTCGTGCGACCACTTTTGCTGGGAGATGAGCAGGCGGTGAAGACTGCTGCCGCAACGGCAGACTTGGAATGGAACGATGCGGTAACGGTGATTGATCCGCAGACGTATCCGGGAGAAAAGTACGCTGCCATGGTGCAGGCCTTCGTTGACCGGCGGAAGGGAAAGAACACGGCAGAGGAAGCCGAGAAGATGCTGCGGGATGAAAACTACTTTGGCACGATGCTGGTATATATGGGATTGGCTGACGGGCTAGTTTCCGGGGCGGTTCATCCAACCGGTGATACGGTGCGACCGGCTCTCCAGATTATTAAAACTAAGCCGGGGGTTCACCGGACAAGCGGGGCCTTTATTATGGTTCGGAATGGTGGTGAAGAACGCTATGTCTTTGCCGATTGCGCAATTAATATTAATCCAGATGCGCCGACTTTGGCTGAAATTGCCCAGGAAAGTATTAAGACAGCCCGGCTGTTTGATATCGAGCCCCGAGTAGCAATGTTGAGCTTCTCAACAAAGGGTTCAGCCAAAGCGGACGAGGTTACTAAGGTGGCGGAAGCAACCCAGTTAGCGCAAAAGCAAGCGCCTGATGAACAGATTGACGGCGAACTTCAGTTTGATGCTGCATTTGTGCCAACAGTAGCGGCGCAAAAATCACCACAATCATCAGTTGCGGGACGGGCAACAGTTTTTGTCTTTCCGGAACTTGAAGCGGGGAATATTGGTTATAAGATTGCCCAGCGATTAGGTGGTTTTGAGGCGGTTGGTCCGGTTTTACAGGGGCTGAACAAACCGGTGTCTGATTTGTCCCGGGGGTGCAATGCTGAGGATGTCTACAAGGTTACAATCATTACCGCCGCACAGGCCGTTGCGGTAGACTAGGGGGAAAAAGGACGGATGAAAATAACGGTAACAGACGCACGGCAGACAATTCGAGTAGGGGAGCAGTTAGCGCCGCTTCTTAAGCCGCAGGATGTTTTACTGCTTGATGGGGAGCTCGGCGCGGGGAAGACTACCTTTACTAAGGGCGTAGCCCAAGGATTAGGCATTCACCGGCGGGTGAAGAGCCCAACGTTTACCCTTGTACACGAATACCATGGTGGGCGGTTACCGTTATATCATATGGACGTGTACCGCTTGGAGGATGCCGCTCCAGGTGACTTAGGAATTGCGGAATACTTTGATGGTGATGGGGTTAGTGTGGTGGAATGGTCCCAGTTTATTAAGGATGAACTCCCCCCGACTTACCTGATTGTTCACTTTATTAAGGACGAGCGCAATGATTGTTTACGGAGCTTGCAATTTGAACCTCACGGTAAACGTGCAGAGGAACTTATGAATCAGTTAGCTTCACGGTTAAATAATTAAAGAAGGTTGAGACGTATGTCTCAACCTTCTTTAATTTTATCGTTCATTATTATTTATTTTGCCGGCTGGTGAGCGTTTTGCGGAAATAACGGATGGGGGGCGTAATGATGGTGATGCGTCGATGTTGTTGCAAATTGCTGCTCGTAACGCTTATGGGTTGCCATGATTGCGTCAGTCGGGATATGACCGTTAATAATGTCAAGGATAATCGTGTATGATTCACAGGCATTCAGGGCAACGCCATAGTTAAACCCCGTTACGTTTTCAAGGACAACCGTTGGGTGCCGTTGAGCGTTCATGCTAATTGCTAACTGCTGGTCCCGTTGAAACGACTTGTGAGCCAGCTTAGAATTACGATCATCCTTAAAGAACTCCCAATCAAGCCCCGCTTGCTCAGCTGCCTGATGAACAATGGCCAACGAATATGGTTGGTGGCTGATTAAGAGAAGCTGTTGAAGTGCAAAGAGAAATTTTCGCCCCCGCCGCTTCCCCTGAAAGCGGGCTGCTTCGTAATCGAGTGAAACCTGATAAACCTCGTTGGTCACTGCATGGCGAATCTGCATGTTGTCCGTTTGAAGGTGTCGCCGGCTGATAATCCCTGACACGGTATCCAATGTTACAAGGGGGTTAATCTGGAAATTAACCTTTTCAGTGGTCTGATGGATCACGGAGAGGATGTTTTGCTCAGCATCAAAGCACTGGTTCCCAAGCGGATTGATAAATAAGTAGACGTCAAGCACAGTGCACACCTCCGTTGTTAGTTAGTTGCTAGTTTCATTCTACAAGAAATGGACGGGAATTCAATGAATCTGCTTTTAGCGGTTCCTGTAATTTTAGGGTGGGTATGGTAAACTTGAGGTGGATTTTAGTGCGAAAAGGGGCGAGCGGATTGGATCCGGATGAATGGGAATCGTTTTTAACGCCGTATCACCAGGCAGTGGGGGAGTTAAAGCTTAAGTTCCGGGAACTGCGGAATCAGATGCTTGCAACGGCCAAGCACGTGCCAATTGAGTTCGTTACCGGTCGGGTAAAACCAATAGAAAGTATCAAGGAAAAAATGGTGCGCCGGCACGTAACGGTGGATCGGTTAGCAGAGGGCATGGAAGACATCGCCGGATTGCGGATTATGTGCCAGTTTGTTGAGGATATTTATCAGGTGGTTGCTCTTATTAAGCAGCGGCATGATCTAACGGTGGTCCAGGAACGGGACTATATTCAAAGCGCTAAAGCGAGCGGGTACCGTTCGTATCATGTGATTTGTATGTACCCGTTACAGTGTTATGACGGGGAGAAAAACGTACAGGTCGAAATCCAGGTGCGCACGTTAGCGATGAATTTCTGGGCAACGATTGAGCATTCGTTAAAGTATAAGTACCGGGGAAACCTCCCGGTTGAAATTAAGCAGCGACTGCAACGGGCGGCCGAAGCGGCGTTTTTACTTGATAATGAAATGTCGAGTATTCGGGAGGATATTCAAGAAGCCCAGCATGTGTTTGAACACCGGCAAGACAGGAGGTAAGTCGTGAAGATTGGAATTTATGCAAATTCGGGGCGGGCGTCCCGCACAGTTGCGGCGGAACTCCGGCAAAAGTTTGCTGAACGGCGCTTTGAATTAGACGACAAGCATCCCGACGTCGTGATTAGCATTGGGGGCGACGGAACGTTGCTGTCTGCATTTCATCATTATGATAACCAGTTGGCGACTGTTCGGTTTATCGGGGTGCATACCGGCCACCTGGGTTTTTATACCGACTGGCGGAGTGATGAGCTCGATGACTTGGTGATTAGTTTGCAAAACGAAAACCAGCAAGCGGTGAGTTACCCGTTACTAGATATGCGGGTGAAATTTGTCGGCGACTCGCATCCGCATGACTACTTGGCGTTAAATGAAGCGACGATCCGTCGTTTAACTGCCACGATGATGACGGACGTGTATGTCGGAGGTGAATTTTTTGAGCGCTTCCGAGGAGATGGATTATGTGTGTCGACGCCAACTGGCTCTACGGGATATAATAAATCGCTAGGTGGTGCCATTGTCCACCCTAATCTGGATGTTTTACAGATGTCCGAAATTAGCTCGATTAATAACCGCGTTTTCCGGACGCTCAGTGCGCCAATGATCATTGCTCCCAATGATTGGATTACGCTGATTCCTTCAAAGGAAGGGGCGGTTATTATGACCGTTGATTCGGATTATTATCACGATCAGCAGATTGAACGGATGCGGTTCCGAATTGCTAAGCAGCGAATTTACTTTGCTAAATCCCGGCATACGCGCTTCTGGCAGCGAGTTCAGGATTCATTTATTGGGTCAGACTATGAAGATTAAGTGGCAAGTTGATGCGCCGGAGCGGAAGTTACGCACGTTTTTGCGCCAACAAGGAGTTTCCCGACGGCTACTAGCCCATGTCCGCAATGCGGGCGGGGCTTTGGTGGTTAACGGGGATAATGGGCGGCTGATTGATCGCGTTGTGCCGGGGGATCAGGTTACATTGGTATTACCGCCAGAAGAAAACCGGAAGACGCCGGTAATTCCGTCGTATGTGCCGGTGGACGTTCTTTATGAGGATGATGATTTTCTGGTGGTAAATAAACCACCGTTTGTGGCTGCGATTCCGTCGCCGTTGCACCGGGATGATTCCCTAGTTAGCCGGGTGACGGGGTACTACCGGATTCGTCACTACGATGATATTATCCCACACCTCGTAACCCGGTTGGATCGCGATACATCAGGTGCAGTTTTATTTGCTAAGCACCGTTATGCCCACGCATTAATTGACCAGGAATTACAAGCCGGGCGGATTCATAAGGAATACTGCGCGGTTATTGGAACGCCAATCTGGTGGCACCACCGGATAATTACCGCACCGATTGGTCGGCAACCCGGAAGTACAATGAAGCGGATGGTTCGGAACGATGGTAAGCGGGCGGTGACTGAAGTACAAGTTGAGCACCGGTTTATCCGGGCAACTCAGTTGAAGGTTCGGTTATGGACGGGCCGGACGCATCAAATCAGGGTGCACTGTGCTACGCTTGGTTATCCGTTAATTGGTGATGAAATGTACGGCGGGACAATGCTTGACGGAATGGAGCGGCAGGCCCTGCATTGTCGGCGGTTGCGTTTTTGGCAAGTGAGGACGCGCCGGTGGGTTACTGTTACGGCGCCGGTTCCGGAGGATATGCGCCGGCTATTACGATTGAAATGAAAAAGTAGTGTCGTGTAGGTAATTATTAATGGCAGATGCGGGAGAAAAGCCCGCGCATCAATCCCCAGGGGTTATTACCTTACTTTTCAGTGATAAACGGGATAATTTGTTGGGTACCGTACTGTTTAATTTGTGCTAAAAGAATTTGGGCGCACGCTACGCAGTCGTCCAGGGCATTGTGGTGGTGTTCTAGGGGAACGTGGAGTGCCGCACTAACCGTGTTGAGTTTGTGATTGGTGAGGGTGGGCATTAGTTGCCGGCTCGTTTTAACCGTATCAATTGCGAGAAAGTGTGGGGAAGTAATCCCGTAGTGTGCGAGGGTGTGTTGCAAAACGCTGCAGTCAAACGGGGCGTTATGGGCAACAATAATTTGTTCGGGGCCAAATAAAGCAGCAATGTGGGGCCAAAGCTCGGCAAAGGTGGGTGCATCGGCAACATCGGCGGCTGTAAGTCCGTGGATTTGGGTATTACGGACAGCAAACGACATCTGGGGATTAATTAATGAATAGAACCGGTCAGTAATAACGTTGTTTCTAACAACCGTTAGGGCTAACGAACATGCGCTTGCCCGTTTAGCGTTGGCTGTTTCAAAGTCGATGGCGGTAAAGTCCATGAAAAGTCCCTCCTTTAAGCTGTTTTTTATTTTACCTCAATTAAACTTCGAGTGCGCGGTTTCGGTGAAAAATGGTAGAATGGAGTCATGAATTTTGACAGAGGAGGCGGACGACGATGCTTGATCAAGTAGCGGTAACGGCCATTGTAACTAACCAGTTACGGGGAATCGAGGCACATCAAGACGAGCCACTTTCCCATTTTACTAATACCCGGACTGGGGGGCCGGCCGACTGGATTCTTTTTCCAAAGACGCCGTCAGAGGCCCGCAAGGTTGTGATGACAGCACACGAAAGTGATATTCCGCTCACTGTTTTGGGGAATGCCAGCAACCTTATTGTCAGTGATAATGGAATTCGGGGAATTGTATTAATTCTAACGAAGATGAATGAAGTGGTTGTCCGGGGAAATCGGGTGATTGCGCAGGCTGGGGCAACCATGATTGCGACAACGGAAGCGGCGTACCATGCTGGGCTAACGGGATTGGAGTTTGCTTCGGGAATTCCGGGGAGTGTCGGCGGCGCCGTCTTTATGAATGCTGGCGCATACGGCGGTGAAATGAAGATGGTTGTGGAACAGGTAACAGCTCTTACCCGGACTGGTGCACTCCGGGTGTATTCGAATCGACGGATGGATTTCGGGTACCGGCATAGTCGGGTTCAGGATGCAGATGAGATTGTCTTAGATGCTACCTTTACGTTAACGAGTGGTGAATCAGAGGAAATTCGGGCCAAACGAGATCACCTTAACTTTTTGCGGGCAGCTAAGCAGCCCTTGGAGTACCCGTCGTGTGGGAGTGTTTTTAAGCGTCCGGAAGGCCATTATACCGGGAAGTTAGTGCACGATGCCGGGTTGCAGGGCTACCGTGTGGGGGGCGCTGAGGTCTCAACCAAACACGCGGGATTTATCGTGAACGTTGGTAATGCAACGGCTGCTGATTACGTGGCAGTGATTCGCCATGTTCAGCAGGTAGTTAAGGAAAAGTTTGACGTGGAGCTTGAGACGGAAGTTAGAATTATCGGGGATTAAAGAAAAGTGCGGAGTTGCCGCATATAAAATAAGCAGGTCTCTTATAGGGGACCTGCTTATTTGTATGAATTATTCTGAAGGTGTTGTAAGGGCCATCTTAGTAATCATAATTGCGCCCCAGATGATTAATTGCAGAATGGTCATTAAAAGCACAAAGGTAACCATCCGAAGATTCCACATTGTTATTAGTTCACTAACAACCCACCCGGGGCTCACAAAGAGGTAGGCAGTGTGCAGCCGGATGAACCGTCCTACAAACACGCCAATCGAGGTAAGAAGGGTCAGGCCAACAATTATTACGCTATGGGCAATGGCCCCGCGCCAGCACCACCGTCGTTGAAAGGCGGTGGCCATGAATTCTAGGCTCCACGTTCCAATGATGGCGAACCCGATAACCCCAGAAACGAGGGTGAAAAATGCAAGCCACAGGTGAAGGTCAAAGCGCATTAGCATGGTAACGCTGTTGTATGGATTAAACTTCGCGAGGTGAAACAGGTCGGTTAGTAAGTATGGTGTGTTAGGATAAAAAATCAACCATAAAAACGCTAACGGGTAAAACTGCCATGCCCGTTGACGGGTAGGGTGAATGTGAAATGCACATTCAATTGGAATATATGCGAGGAAACTATTTAATGTTAGAAAGGCTAGCGCGGTGGAATGAATGCCCGTCTTTAAGTAGACGTATCCAAGATACAGTAGTACTGCGCTTCGAATTAGCCAACGAAGTTTTTGGGGCATAGTGTTTCCTCCTAATAGTGATAATTGTTACCCTTAGTTTCCCACAGAAGGCGAAGTAGTGTAAAGGTTCGTGATATAATCATTACCGAGAATTTAATAAAGGAGGGTTGGCCATGACTTTTGCGTGGAGCGACATCATCACCTGGCAGCATTTTATTAATTTGCTGGACATCGTGGTGGTGTGGTACGCAATCTATAAGCTGATGATGCTGATTCGCGGGACCAAAGCGGTGCAACTGCTAAAGGGAATCGTGGTCATTGTCGCAATTAAGCTGGTTAGTTGGTATCTGGGATTGGAAACCATCTCGTGGATTATGGACCAGGTCATTAACTGGGGAATAATCGCCATCATCATCATCTTCCAGCCGGAAATCCGGCGTGGCCTTGAACATCTTGGGCGTGGCCTTGTTTATAAACGACAGGATGAGGATCGCGAAAAGATGATTCATGAGCTTGATAAGGCAATTCAGTACATGTCCAAACGGCGCATTGGGGCGCTGATTTCGATTGAGATGAACACCGGACTTGAAGATTATATCGAAACCGGAATTAAAATGGACGCAGACATTACGGGGGAGTTGTTGATTAACACTTTCATTCCAAATACGCCGTTACATGATGGTGCGGTTATCATCAAGGATAACCGGATTGCTGTCGCTGCTGCGTACCTTCCCTTATCCGATAGTAACTTAATCCCCAAGTCACTTGGAACCCGCCACCGGGCAGCGGTTGGAATTAGTGAGGTGACCGATGCCTTGACGGTTGTTATTTCCGAGGAGACCGGGGGTGTTACGATTACGCAGAATAATGAATTAATGCGGGACCTAACACGGGAAGATTACTTAAAAATTCTGCGGAATGAGCTTCTTCCTCAGGCGGATTCCAAGTACCGGTTATTTGGGCGGAGCGGAATCAAACATCGGGCATGTATTGTTCACCGGCGGAAAGGAGGGCGGCACGTTAAATGAAGCTTTCAAAGTTCTTTAATAGTAAGACGTTCTACCGGTTAATTTCATTGGTTTTTGCCCTCATGCTGTTCTTGTACGTTAATTCAATGAAACTTAATACGACCAGGTTTGTCCAGAACGGTGACGTGGGCGTGGGTTTTATGAATAAGTCAACGACACTGCGGGTTCCGGTTCGGATTTTAGCGAGCCAAAACGGATATTTCGTAACGGGGTATCCTAACATGGTTAAGGTACGGGTTACCGGGCCAAGTTCGCTGGTGACTGCCGTCCGTAATACGCATAGTTTGCAGGTTACTGCTGACTGTACGCACCTTGGGCTGGGTAACCATACCGTTAAACTGCAGCCCCGTGGGTTTAACCATGATCTTAACGTTCAAGTTGAACCTAGCCGGGTGAACCTAACTGTTAGTCGACGCGAAACGGCTGATTTCCCTGTTCAGGTTCGGTTTAATAGCCGCCAGATTGCTAAGGGGTACGCTGCTGGGCGCCCAACAGTAAACGTTAACGTGGTATCGGCAACGGGACCAACTAAGGATATTAACCGGATTGATTGCATTGTTGCTCGAGTAAGGCTAAATAAGAATACCCAAGAAACGGTTCACCAGCAGGTTGCCTTACAGGCGGTTGATGCAAACGGGCAACCATTAAGTGATGTTATTTTGTCGTATAAGATGGCGCGGGTTACCGTTCCGATCTTTTCGGCGAAATCAACCAAAAGTGTCAACGTTCAACTCGTAAAGTCTGGTAAGGGTGTTGCAGGTAATCACTATAGTTTTACGACGGATACTAAAAACGTGACGGTCCATGGTGCCAAACAGGCGCTGGATAAACTGACAACTTTAAAGGTTCCGGTTGCCGTTGCGGGAATTGATGGTACAATGGACAAGATAATTGCCCTGAGTCCTAACCAGTATGGGATTACGGGGATTGACCCGGCAACCATCAAGGTGCACATTACGGTCACAAAAAATTAGAAATTAATGATTGCGAACGAAAGGATTGAACAAAGAATGAAGTATTTCGGAACGGACGGTGTGCGGGGAATTGCGAACCAGACCTTAACACCAGAATTGGCTTTTAAGCTTGGTCGGTGTGGGGGATATATCCTCACTAAGCACGCTGAGAACAACCATACACCACGGGTATTGGTTGCCCGTGATACTCGGATTTCAGGGCAGATGCTTGCTGAGGCCATTACGGCCGGGTTGCTTTCAGTTGGAATCGAGGTGTTCTCGCTGGGCGTAATGACGACGCCTGGGGTGGCCTACCTCGTGCGGTTACAGGGGGCTGATGCGGGAATTCAAATTTCGGCATCCCATAATCCGGTTCAGGATAACGGCATTAAGTTCTTTGGCGGGGATGGTTATAAGTTATCAGACGAAAAAGAAGAGGAAATTGAAGCACTCTTAGAACAAGAAAAAGATAGCCTTCCCCGGCCAAGTGCTGCGGGCCTAGGGACTTTAAGTGATTACCGCGAAGGGGTTCAAAAGTACACTCAGTTTTTAGAGCAAACAATTCCGGACAACCTCGAAGGGCTTCACATTGCCGTTGACGGGGCTAACGGGGCAACGAGTGACATTGTATCACGTCTTTTTGCTGACCTAGGAGTGGAATTTGATACCATGGCAACCACGCCAAACGGATTAAACATTAACGATGGAGTCGGTTCAACGCACCCGGAAGCTCTCAGTAAGTTTGTGGTGGAAAAAGGCGCGCAGGCAGGAGTGGCCTTTGATGGCGATGGTGACCGGTGCATTGCGGTAGATGAAGACGGCCAGATTGTTGACGGAGATAAGATCATGTATATCTGCGGAAAGTACATGAGTGACCGGGGAAGGCTAAAGAAGGATACGATTGTCACGACTGTGATGAGTAACCTTGGATTATATAAGGCGATGGCAGCAGACGGCCTCCACTCGGTCAAGACGCAAGTGGGCGACCGGTACGTCGTTGAAGAAATGCTGAAGAGTGGGTATAACCTTGGAGGTGAGCAGTCCGGCCATATTGTGTTCTTAGATTTTAACACGACGGGTGATGGGATGCTAACAGCCCTGCAGCTTCTGAATATTATGAAACAGACGGGGAAAAAGCTTTCCGAATTAGCGGCAGAAGTAACGACTTATCCGCAAGAGTTAGTTAATGTTAAGGTTCAAGATAAGAAGAAGGCTCTTGAAAACCAGGCGATCAAGGATGTAATTGCTAAGGTTGAAGAAAAAATGGCTGGCGAAGGCCGGGTTCTGGTTCGACCAAGTGGGACCGAAGACCTTCTTCGGGTTATGGCGGAAGCAAAAACGCCAGAGCTGGTTCACCAGTACGTAATGGAAATCGTTGAGGTTGTGAAAGACCAGGTTGGCGTTGAGGATTAAGGATAAAAGATAACCCCGGATGGTTGAATAACCACCCGGGGTTATTTGTATGGGAAATTAGCGCCGTACGATATAGGAAATAATGCGAAAGATTAAGTATACTGCTCCTGTGTACATCAAAAGAAGCATTAGTAAGAAAAGACCACCCTGCAACCACATTTTGTACGAGAAGAGAAGGGCGACCACGTTAAAAAAGTCGCCGTGGCGGACGTACGAGTACCCAAGGGTGAAAAAGATAATTAATAGCCCGCAGATAAAACTAGTCTTCATTTGACGTTTATTAATCACGGTTTTTCCTCCAATAAGTTTATGATAAGTCATCCTCATTATAGTAAACCTGGCGAGAAAAAGATACGAAAAAACCGCTAAAACGCGAATGAAAGGGTTGACATTAATTAATGTAACCGTTATCCTAAAAACGTAAGGTATTTGAAAATTACCTTTTAATCAATTCTCTTTCTCTCTTATGCCAACCACTGCGAATTGCTGTTGCAGTGGTTTTCGTTTACCATAAGCTTGGATGGAGGAACTAATAATGAAGAGTCATGAAACGTTAACCTTGATTGAACAAATTACCCGCAACGATGGTTCATCGTACTATGAAATTGCGAATATGGTACAGAATGGACGGGCGGAAAAGGCGGTAATGAAGGGGTTAATTAAAGACGTGCGAATTATTCAACTGAATATTCCGCGATCGTCGAGTGTTATTAAGTACGAACAATACGTTAATGAGCATTTTACGATGCCTGGTGAAGATTTTGATGAATTTCCGGAATGGACTAAGCCTTCGGAGATTCAAAAAGTTGTTGACCAAATTTTACACGAAAATCACGTTGCGTAGTGAAGTGAGTGGTCGCTAAAATTAGGAAAATCCGCCTAGCACTGATGAAAAAGTGTGGTAGAATGAACACGTACTCACAAGAGAGTAACTTTTTTTAGGAGGCTGTTTTAATGTCAGTATTTGTAAATGGTAACGCAATTTACAACGCCGCCCGGGAAGGCCACTATGCTGTTGGTGCATTCAACACGAACAACCTTGAATGGACGCGTTCAATCCTGCGGGCTGCCCAGGAAACCAAGACCCCTGTTTTGATCCAGGTTTCAATGGGTGCTGCTAAATACATGGGGGACTACCGGCTGGTTAAGAACCTCGTGGAAAACGAAATGCGGGTAATGAACATCACTGTTCCGGTTATTATGCACCTTGACCACGGGAACTACGAAGCTGCTAAGGAATGCATCAAGGAAGGCTACTCATCAGTTATGTTTGATGGCCACGACCTTCCATTTGAAGAAAACCTTGAAAAAACAAAGGAAATCGTTCGGCTTGCTCACGAACGGGGCATTTCCGTTGAAGCTGAAGTTGGCTCAATTGGTGGAACGGAAGACGGTATTACCGGTGAAGGTGAACTGGCAAGCGTTGAAGAAGCTAAGACAATGGCTGCTACCGGGGTTGACTACTTGGCTTGTGGAATTGGTAACATTCACGGCAAGTACCCTGAAAACTGGAAGGGGTTAAACTTCGACCGGCTTCAGGAAATCGCTGATGCTGTTGACACGCCACTTGTACTTCATGGTGGTTCAGGAATTCCGCAGGAACAGATTGAAAAGGCAATCTCAATGGGAATTTCGAAGGTTAACATCAACACCGAAAATCAGCTGGCATTTGCAGCCGCAACACGGAAGTACATTGAGGCCGGTAAGGACCAAGAAGGTAAGGGTTATGACCCACGGAAGTTGCTGGCACCAGGAACTGAAGCAATCGTTGATACCGTTAAGGAAATCATCGGTTGGTTAGGAACGCCATCGGTTAATGACTAATTGATCTGAATTTTCCATTAAAGGAACCGCCCAGTGCGGTTCCTTTTTTATAGTTTTAGGAATCGCTAAATTTGCAGCCCCTCCTTGTTATAAAAACGCTTTCATGATAGATTAAGTTTTGAAAGCTGATTTGGAGGGGGATAACAACAATGGTTAATAAAAAGAATTGTCAGGAGATTTTACCCGCTTTGCGGCGTGAAGGAAAAGTGTTAAACGCCTTAGCCGATCAGAAACGGCAGTACATCTTAACGTTACTTTGTCATCACCGGCAGGGAATGACTGTTAGTGCGATTACAAAACAGATGGCGATTACTCAACCGGCAGTTTCACATCATTTGCGGATTTTACGTGATGCCCAGCTGGTAGCGTACCGGAAACAGGGACTCGAAAGTGAGTATTACCTTACGTGGAACGTCTCGTTTCGGACTTTAGTTAGCGATTTACAGGAGTTGGAAAGTCTTAGGTAGGAGTTTCTTTTTAGCAGCGTTCGCGGTAAAATCAAGCGGTGACTATGCAAGGGGGCGAGTGTCATCGCAAAGAAGGTTTATGCGGTTTTACGTGGAAAGGTTCCAGGAATTTATGGAACCTGGGAGGAATGTGCTTGGCAGGTAAAGGGGTATAAGGGGGCCCAGTATAAGAGTTTTTCGTCAGTTCAAGCGGCCCAAGCATGGCTTCGGGCCGAAATGACCGGGAGAAGTACGAGTCATCCGCAGCATTCCGGTTACTGTCCTAAACAGGAAATGACGCCAAATTCGGTAACAGGGGTGGTTTTTTATTCTGACGGGGGAACCCGGAATCACGGTAACTACCGGGGCGGACACGTTCGGACAACGGATGTAGCAGCGTGGGCGTACCTGGTTACAGCGCCGGATTACCAAAATAGTGCGAGTGCCGGTGAATTTGGAAGCACTAATAATCGGATGGAACTATTAGGGATGATTAACGCGTTGGAGGACCTTAAGAACCAAGGATTAAACCGGCAACCAGTTACGGGCGTTCTTGATTCACAGTATGTGCTAAACGGAATCAACAAGCACTGGTTACAGGGATGGCAACGGCGGGGATGGAGAACAGCAAGTGGAACGGTGGTAGCCAACAAAGAGCTATGGCAGCGGATTGCTCACTTGTTGCCAGCATTTCCCAAGTTAACTTTAACGTGGACGAAAGGGCACGCTAAAAATGCGGGGAATAATTTCGTGGATCGCTTGTTGAACAAAACCATGGACCGAATGCAGGGGAAGTAAAACGCTGTTGGAGCGGGGGAAACCATGATATAATGAAAGTAGTTGAACGGGGATGTTTAGGATTCGACAGGTGTAGGTCGAGCTTAGGCTGCGCTTGGTAGGTTGCGGCTACCATAAAACGCTCAGTTAAATTATAACTGCAAAAAATAATAACAATTCATACGCTCTGGCTGCCTAATCGCACCATTGCGTGATCCACACGGCATCGTCCACGTGGCGCTGTTGGGTCTTACCAATTAGTGGACTTACGCTTTATGCCGCCACCTGAGGGGTAAAGAAGAGATTATCAGGTTAGCTATTAGTGGGGGCCAAGTTATTCGGCGGAGCTGATAGTGAAGATTAAATAGAATAACTATGAACGTAGACGCTTGAGTGGCGATACGCTTGGACGCGGGTTCGACTCCCGCCATCTCCATTTGAATGAATCATATGTTATCACGAAGTCCTGTAAAACGTTAATTTTACGGGATTTCGTTTTTTAATGAATCATATGTTTTCGTATGTTTTTGAAATTTTGTTGCACATTGGTTGCATAAAGTGCATCAAGACATCCTTCGACCATCAGTTCGAATTTTGTATTCGTCGGTTAAGGCGGTTGAAAGCAGAATGGAATTGATTGGCAAATCCCATATCGTGTTCACTCAGTTCAAAAGTACAGTGATTAGCTGGTGGTTATCACGGATAAATTGCTTGATACTTTCGTTTTTGGCGTTTTTGACTGTTAAGCTAAGTCATACTACGCTTTGTTAATACTTATGGTTTTCGGGTTAATATGTCTTAGGTTAATATTTGTAATCACCCTAATGCGTGCTAGTTATAGTGATTAGAATATAAGGCCAATACGAATTATGAGTAAGGCAAAATATTTGGGAGTATAGACATTAATTATGAAAAAATAGTGAAGTAATTTATAAAGAATGTTTAAGAACGATGGGAAAAGGGAGACAATACTTGGTTCTTAGTCGTACCCTAAGAAGGTTAATGAAGAAAGCTATGTGCAAGGGAGAGTAATTTTATGAACCATTTTTCTAAAATTGCGCGGATTGCCAGTGCAACGTTATTGTTGTTGGGAACAATGACGATGGCGAGCGGGGCAATTCAAGCGCAGACGGTCTCATCTTCTTCCCAGCCAGCGAACGTAAGTTCGTCCCGGGGGGGGGGGTACAGTCCAGTACTGACAAATTCAGCGCGGTAGCAAGTGTAGCGTCGTCGTCAAGTTCAATGGTGGCTTCTTCATCGTCAAGTTCAATGACAGCTCCAACGCGAGCTGCGCGAGCGGTAGATGATAATATTAATACTGATGGTCTCATTGGAAAGTATCAGGTAACGACGCATACACAGTATGGTAATGATGTTGCAAGTTTACCAGAAGGAACTGGAATTTATCCGCATTTTGATGTGAATGATGATATTGGAAAGTGTTATTGTTACGACTGGGACATGAAAGCCCCTGATCAGCCTGGTCAAAATTATAACGGGTACCAGTTCTATGATGGAATGAAGGTGGCTGCTAATAAGCAAAAGGCTGATGAAGTAGCGGCCGCATTGATGGGCGGATACCATTTAAACAAAGATACAAACCAGTGGGAAATGTCACCGGCTTTTCAGGCAGAAGCGCAAAAGGGGTATGACACCTTAATGCAGCAGTATAAAAATGGTGATTACGAGGCGGATCCGGGAAATTCTGGAGATCTTAATGGCGCTGAATTAGAGCTAAGCCCTAATTACACGTTAGCAGATTATGAGCAAGATGTTACTCAATCCGTCATTTGGAAGATTGGTGGTGCTACGGATGGTAGTGCTGACTTAGCTAATAAGACACCATTAGGGCGTGACTTATATAATTATGCGATGAGCCATCCGTTGGACGATACAACGGCGCAGGCGAACAACGTGGCTGTAACTAAAGGAAGTACAGCCAGCGATCCCCTGACAATTGATCCGACGACGCTTAAAAGTCAAACGTTTCAAGTAACCGGTTATCACGGTGATGTAAGTGTCGCCAACCTTGACCCGAATATTGAGGTTATTGATGCACAAACTGGTAAGGTGGTAACGGCACTTGAAGGCGGCCATTCCTATTACTTACAGGCTAAGAAATTGAGTGATGCAACGATAAAGGGGCAATTTAACGTTAACTATGAGAAGGTTGCTGATTCACATTACTTCTCGGTTGAAGATTTAAACGCATCCTCAACGGAAGCTAATAATAAGTACCAAAACATGGTTAACCTTGCGACGAAAACGACTAATTTATCAATTAATTACGTTTTCCTTCAGCAAACATCAAGTTCGAGCTCTTCAAGTAGTAGTTCATCAAGTTCTAGTTCATCTAGTAGCTCAGTTAAGAGCTCAAGCTCATCTAGCAGCAGCTCATCCAGTAGCGCCGTTAAGAGTTCAAGCTCATCTAGCAGTAGCTCATCCAGTAGCGCCGTTAAGAGCTCAAGTTCATCCAGCAGCGCTGCTAAGAGCTCAAGCTCATCTAGCAGCAGCTCATCCAGTAGCGCCGTTAAGAGTTCAAGCTCATCTAGCAGTAGCTCATCCAGTAGCGCCGTTAAGAGCTCAAGTTCATCCAGCAGCGCTGCTAAGAGCTCGAGCTCATCTAGTGCGGTTAGCTCAACGGTGACGTCATCAACTGTCAACGCTAGTCAACAAGCAGCCGTTAAGTCTGGTGCTGGTCGCGGACATGGTCACGGATTACCGGACACAGGAAATGCCAATGCGGCTGCGTTGGTTGTTGCTGGTCTTACAATGCTTGGCATTGGGGCAGCACTTGGTAGTGTGAACTTTTTTAAGCAGAATTAAACGATAACAATAGCTTTTCTTTGTTAATGTGTGTAAATGATATTAGACGGTTTAGGAGTAAAGTCCTGGGCCGTTTTGTTTTGGGTGAAATAAAGGGCGTTGCGTTAGTACGGAAAAAGTATGGTAAAATGAGAACCGTAAAGAGGACGAAAATTATATATAAAAGTATCTTGATTAGTGGCGCGATTGGGTTGTTAGCACCAATGTTATTAACGACATCCGCAAATACAGCGGCATCTGTTCAAGGGGGGAGTACAACGAGCATCTTCTTCACAAGTTACTGCTAATAGTACTCAATCCAGTCAGGTCGTTTATGTCGGTAAGAGCACGAGCAAGGTAGCAGGGAATGCGAGTATTGTCAATGTAAGTAACGGAAAAGCAGAACGCGCGCAAGATGTTGCTAATACGTTTGATCCCCTCTATGCAAATGATAATGGGGCGGGGACTAGCGCAGCCGGCCAGGTGCCATACCCTGTTTATCAAGATCAAGAAGATCTGGTAACTGCATTAACTCATCGTGGTCTTCCATTAGCACAAATTAATTCCGTAGTTGCAGCAATGTTACTTGCAGATAATGGAACGTACAGGGGAGATTTCACCTTGATTCCAGGGGCTTCAAGTGATAAACAAGCAAACATTTACAACGCCCAGGTTCAAATCAGCAAATTACTAAGCTGCAACTTAATTTGCAAAACAATGAAACACCGCGGTTTGAGTTAAATCCTCATTACTTAGGTGCGCCGGTAAATGTTAATCAGGTAGTGCCGTCTGGTTATCAGGTAATTGACAATGCCACTGGGCAGCCGGCGTCTGAATTGCAGCCGGGACATGTTTACTATGTTAAGGCAACTCATCCTACTAACCAAGCGACGGTTGCGCTGGATTATGATAAAGATTCATTTAATTACTTTTCTACGAACAGTAAACTACCGTTGGTTTTTGATGAAGCAATTGGAGATGGCCCGATTGGTGCTGGCTCAGTTGGTGGTGTAAGTCCAAGTTTAAATTCAAGTTCAAACTCAAATACGAATCAGAAAACCGTCCAGGTTTACTACGATGATAATGGTAATTACGTAGGCCCTCTTCAAAGTACTAATGGGAGGCCAATAATTCATATTCTCGATGATGCGGGATTAAATAATATTGTTGCTGCACAACACATGTATGATCAAAATAATGCAATCAGGGTGCCTAATGGTTACTATGAGGGGTTAATGTCGAGTACCCCGATGCTGCAAGATTTAACTTTATTGGTGTTTGCAAATATGGAACCGGTGCAGTCTAGTTCTAGTAATATCGCCGTTTAACCGCAACGGGTCTCTTCTGTTTTAGGAAAGAAAGTTCCTTTAATTCTTAGCGGAATGGCATCAGGAAGGAGCGGGGCTGTAACCTTTACCAGTAAAAAAGAAATAATTAATGGTAGTAATTTGGTAAGGATTGGTGGTATGGCTGCATCGAAAAATGACGGTACCACATTTAGCAGATTAAGTCCACGGCATAATAGTCAATTGTCGGATACTGGTGATGGTAATGGGGTTGTATTAGTGTTTGGTGGCTTGATTATATTAACGGTTGCGGTAGCAGTTGGAATTTAATCTAAGCCTGATTAATGATAAAAAATAACTTTTCCCTATAGGTTGATAATTAATTTTAAACGGTCTAGGAGTATTCCTAGACCGTTTTCATGTATTGTTCATTTATGTTTTTTTCAGGGGCTATTTAAGACTGGTGCTATAAAATTTATTGCTGAATTAAGTCTAGGTATATCAGCATCATAGGTGTTTATTGTTTTCAATTGGGCGAAAGAGGGGGCTTTTTATGGTTATCGTAATTGACCGCAGATATGCACATTTAACCAGTGACAAGGTTCGATTTTAAGACATTATGCTACAATAATGGCGATAGGTAGAGTTCACGCGCATAATTGATTGAAAAGCGGGAGTTCTAGTGAATAGCTGGGAAGTAGAGGAGCAGCGGAAATGAAAATATTAATGATAGAAGATAATCGTTCAGTTTCAGAAATGATGTCCCTCTTTTTTCAAAAGGAGGAGTGGGATGCCGATTACGCGTACAACGGAATTAACGCCGTTAAGATGTTTACAGAGCATTCAGATGAGTACGATATTGTAATCCTTGACCTTAACCTGCCCGGAATGGATGGAATTCAGGTAAATAGTGAGATTCGGGCGGTCTCCCCAACAATTCCGATAATCATTGTTACGGCCCGGGATAGTGAGAGTGACGAGGTTTTGGGGTTTAAAGCGGGCGCAGATGATTATGTGACCAAACCTTTTTCTCCACTTGTCTTAATTCAACGAATTAAAGCGATGGTGCGGCGGGCACAGCTAGCTCGTTCACAAAGACCCAATCCTAAGGATAACTTTGATGTGGTTGTTGGATCACATTTTAGGTTAAACAGTGTTACTCATGAAGTGCGGTGGGACGATACGCCCATTGCGGATCTTACGCGGAAAGAGTTTGAGGTATTAAAGGTAATGGCGGAGAATCCTGAGCAGGTTTTTACCCGGACGCAGCTTTTGCAGCAAGTCTGGGGGTACGAATTTGTTGGGGACGAACGAACCGTGGATTCTCACATTCGGAAAATTCGGCGAAAATTAGCGATTGCCCACCAACAGCTTATTCATACTGTTTGGGGCGTTGGTTATAAGTTTAGTGTGAAGGACGACGAGTAATGAAGCTGGTATTTAGGCAATTTCTAAGTTCATTAATCGTGATGCTGGTTTTGATTGTCAGCATGGGAGCGTTCTTTATGGGGTTTACTAAGCGGGTTGTATATACCAATACGTGGAACCACCTTGAAGGATACGCTGATAGCCTCAAAAAACAGGCTTTGGTTACCCGAAAAGTGAATGGACAACAGCAGTTGGGGATTAACATTAATCGGTTGCACTCAAGTGAAGAGCTTTTAAGTAGTCAGGATGTGCGGGTGGTTATTTTTACGGCGCCTGATAAGATTGTTTATCCTGAGCATGGGTATCAGGCTCGGATTTCATCGAATGACTGGGCAAAGTTAAAGGCAGGAAAGACGCTTCGCGAAAAATTAGATGAACCGGCGCAATTGTTTGCCGGCCGTAAAAGGAGCGTATATTCGAAGAATACGACCGATATTTTTTCACCGTGCTTTGATAATAATGGCAACATGGTGGCAGTGATTTCGATTGGGGCAACGGTTTCGAGTATGAAAAAAACAATCCAAGGAACGTATGCAATCTTAGGGTTATCAACTCTCCTTGCGGTTTTACTAACGCTAATAATCAGTTATGTCTTGGCCCACTATATGACTAAGCGAACGTTACGGCTAAAACGGGCTGTTGAAGAAGTCGCTCAGGGCGATTACGGCCAAGTTATTCCGGTTAAAATGCATGATGAACTTGGGCAATTAATTAGTAGCTTTAACCGGATGAGTATGTCGCTTAAGGACTCAGCCGCGAAGATTGATAAGCAAAACCGAATGCAACGGCAATTCTTCTCTAACGCAGCTCACGAGATGCGAACGCCGTTAACAACAATAAATGGGTTAATTGAAGGATTGATGTATGATGCAATCCCTGCTGATAGTCGGATGAAGAGTTTGGAACTAATGCGGAACGAAACGGAACGGTTAATTCGAATTGTTAATAATAACCTGGATTACGAGAAGATTCGGACAGGTCAGATTGTTCTCAATCTGAAGGAGTTTGACGTAACCCCGGTGTTACGTCAATTGCGGACTAACTTCCAGGACAAAGCCGCGGACCAAGGGGATGTGCTGGTGCTCCATGTTCCTACTAAGTTAATGGTATATGCGGACCATGACCGGTTTATTCAGATTGTCATCAATATTATCCAAAACGCCATTCAGTTCACGAAGAACGGGACGATTACGGTTACAGCGCAACCAAACACTGATAATAATCAGGTAATAATTAAAGTTGCTGATACTGGAATCGGGATGTCTGCCGAAGAACAAGAAGGGATTTGGGATCGATATTACAAGGCGGATCCGTCACGGAAAAATACGAAGTATGGTGAATCAGGCTTGGGATTGTCGATCGTTCGTCAATTGGTGCACCTACACCACGGAACAATTACCGTCAAAAGTGCGCCGAATGAAGGTGCAACGTTTACCGTTACCCTGCCAGCTAAGCCAGGAAAGTAATCAATAAAACGCTCCTAGTCTTGGACAATAACGTCTAAGACTAGGAGCATTGTTTATTTAATTTTTGAATAACTAGCTTTTTTGAAGAACTTTTTGGATTCGCACAGCAACTCGTTCGTCCATAATAACGTCCGTAAATGCGTTTGCTCGAAGCGTCCCGACCGCCGCATTTGTCTTGAACTTATTTTGAATAACCGCAATTCGATGAGGAACGGCAAGCACTTGCTCTAATGGGATTCCAAAGGCTTTGTCGACGGTGGGACGCAACCAATGACCATTAAGGGATACCGGGCGACCGTAAACAATCCCCGCGATTTTGTCGGGATTAATTCCTGCAAAGATTTGCCGAAAGTTATTTTTCCACGTGTCAATGGCTTGAATCGCAGTGATGGTTCCAATGCCGCAAATGATTGTATCCATTTTTCGGGCAAGGTCAACGGTGGGGGCGATTGAGGGCTCAGCTAACATGGCCGCCCGCGCGGAATCGTTGAGGATATAGAGGGGGCCTGAAATGGTGTGGTAGGTCGTATCGTATTTTTCAGCTGCCTTTTGAACCATCCGCATCGAACCAGCATATGAATTATAGCGCATGTTTTCACCGATAAACTGGGTAAAGGTTAAGTCTGAGCGGCTTATGGAGTTAAAGTGGTTAATTAGCTTGTAGACCGTATCGCCCCAGGTTAACCCAACAATATGACTGGTACGGATTACCTGTTGCACAATCTTTGCGGCAAAACTAAAAAAAACATTATCCGCTTGGGCAGGGTTATCGCCGCTTTTAAGGACGTAGATATGGTTAACGGGGAAGGCTGTTTGCAATTGTTCTTCTAATTCTGTATTTTGTTCCGCGGTTGAGTGGATTGTAATTGTTACCAGGTGCTCTTTAAGGGCTTGATCCAGATACTTTGAAATGTAGTACCGGCTAATATCGTATTTTTTGGCTAATTCGCTGACAGATTTTTTGCCAAGATAGAAATCTCGTGCAATATCGCTTAATAGTTCGCGCTGCCCACTTGATGACATTGTAATCCCTCCAAGTAAAACGGTTTCTAAGTTCATTTTATCACGAAATCATTGGGGAGAAGAGTTTGTTTGGAAAAGGAGTTCAGTGGGAAGCCGTTTTACCGGAGGACTTATTTCTTTTAGTTCAAATTAAACTTTGTTATAATTAGCTGTGAGTTGAGATGTAATGTCTCATCTTTGATTTGGAATAAATACCGAATCAATTATCTTTATTTGGAGGTCTATATAATGACTGTTACAAAGCGTAAGATTGCCCTCGTTGGTGTCGGAAGCGTTGGGATGGGGTGCGCATACTCAATCCTGAACCAGGGATTAACTGATGAGTTGGCTCTGATCGACGTTGCCGGTGACAAAGCCGATGGTGAAGCACGGGACTTAATGGATGGTGTTACGTTTGCACCGGAAAACTGCAAGGTTTACCATGGTGACTACTCCGACTGCAAGGACGCTCAGATGGTAGTTATTACCGCTGGTGTTGCTCAGAAGCCTGGTCAGACGCGGCTTGAACTTGTGGGCGTTAACTCCAAGATTATGCGGACGATCGTTAAGGACGTTATGGCTTCTGGCTTTGATGGTAACCTCGTGATCGTTTCAAACCCAGTTGATGTTTTGACATACGTTGCTTGGGAAGAATCAGGATTACCAAAGAACCGGGTTATCGGTACCGGGACGTCCCTTGACTCTACGCGGTTACGTATGCAGTTATCAAACAAGACCGGGGTTGACCCGCACGACATTTCTGCTTACATCGTTGGTGAACACGGTGACTCAGAACAGCCATTATGGTCACAGGCTACGATTGGTGGCAAGCCATTAATGGACTGGATTGCTGATGGTGACGAAGGCGTTATCAAGCAAGACGACCTTGAAGACATTCGGAAGAATGTACGGGACGCTGCTTACTACATCATTGACCGGAAGAAGATGACTAACTGGGGAATTGGTTTGAGTACTGCGCGGGTTGTTCGTGCTATCCTGGAAGATGAGCACGCAATCTTACCAGTTTCAGCATACTTCAACGGTGAATATGGCCTGAACGATATCTTCACTGGAATTCCAACAATCGTTGGTGAAAATGGTGTTGAGCGGATCGTTGAGATGCACATTACGGATGAAGAGAAGGCTGGGCTGCACAAGTCAGCTGCTGAACTGAAGGAAGTTCTTGACTCAGTGCGGAACAACTAAACTAATTATTGGTAATTGATTAACCGGTAGGCTTGTATAAGCCTACCGGTTTTTTGTGTGTTTAGGCGCACATTAAAATTGGTATAGACATATACCAATTTTAATAATATGATTGACAATTACTAAAAGTGGCTATATATTATTGCCTGTACTCAATATTACCTAGTTAATATTGATATATACCAATTTGATAAGGATGATAATGATATGTGTGGAATTGTGGGTTATACCGGCACAGATGATGCCGTTGAGACGTTATTAAATGGGCTAGAAAAGCTAGAGTATCGGGGATATGATTCCGCTGGAATTTATGTTAACGACCAGCACGGTAATGAGTACCTTAAGAAGGTTAAGGGACGGATTTCTAAGCTTCGCGAAGAACTTGGTGATGACGTTCACGGAGCAACGGGAATTGCGCACACCCGGTGGGCAACGCATGGGAATCCCACCGTTGCTAATGCACACCCGCACGTTGCAGCAGATGGCCGGTTTTACCTGGTACACAACGGGGTAATTGATAACTACGTTGAATTGAAGCGGGACTACCTTAGCGGGGTGCACTTTGCTTCTGAAACGGATTCAGAGGTAATTGTTCAGCTCGTTGGGAAGTTCGCTGACGAGGGGATGGCGCCGAAGGACGCGCTGAAAAAAGCGTTAAGCTTAATCGATGAAAATTCGTCATATTCAGTACTGATGATTGATAACCAGCACCCGGACACGTTATACGTAGCCAAAAACAAGTCCCCACTGCTGATTGCTACGGGGGATGGTTTTAATGCGGTTTGCTCTGATGCCATGGCAATGCTGGCAAAAACGCACGATTTCACCGAATTAAATGATGGGGATATTGCGATGATCACACCAACCCGGGTGACAATCGAGAATCAGGATGGTCAAGTAGTTGATCGCAAGCATTTTCACGTGGATGAAGATGCCAGCGCATCCGAAAAGGGGCCATATGATTATTACATGTTAAAAGAAATTGACGAGCAGCCGGCCGTAATGCGGAAATTAAGTCAGGAATACTTTAATGAAGACGGAAGCATCAAGATGGATGCGCAACTAATCGACCGCATGAAGCAGGCAGATCACCTGTACATTGTAGCTGCCGGGACGAGTTACCATGCTGGGTTAGTTGGTCGGGAGCTTTTTGAGCAGCTAACGGGGATTCCAACGGAGGTCTTTGTGGCTTCTGAGGCTAGTTACCACATGCCGTTACTAACAGAGCATCCGTTTTTCATTTTTCTGACGCAGAGTGGGGAAACGGCAGACAGCCGGGAAGTGCTGGTTAAGGTTAATGAAATGAATTACCCGAGTTTGACGATTACTAACGTGGCCAATTCAACGTTAGACCGGGAAGCGACGTACACGTTGTTGCTATATGCCGGGCCGGAAATTGCAGTTGCTTCTACGAAGGCTTATACTTCTCAGATTGCGGTTGAAGCAATCTTAGCAAAGCGGTTAGGAATGGAACTGGGGAAAACGGTGGCGGCGGACTTTCCACTTCAACAGGAATTAACGAAGGTTGCTAACGGAATGCAGGAGCTCGTTGATGAAAAGGAGCGGATTGAAGAGTTATCGACGGAAGTACTAAGCAAGACCCGGAATGCCTTTTATCTTGGCCGGTGGATTGACTACGATGTTGCCCTTGAAGCTGCTCTTAAGTTAAAGGAAGTTTCCTACGTTCAAACAGAAGGATTTGCTTCTGGTGAATTAAAGCACGGGACAATTTCCTTGATTGAAGAAGGGACGCCGGTTATCTCAATCATGACGGATAAGGTGACAGCGACCCACGCGCGAAGCAATGTTCAGGAAGTAATTGCTCGTGGTGCGAACGTGATTACTATTGTCAGCGAGGAATTAGCGTCGCTGGCAGAAGGACATGTTGTGAAAGTGCCAAACGTGCACTCGCTTTTGACGCCGCTTGTTACCGTTGTTCCGGCGCAACTCTTGGCATACTACACGAGTCTGCACCGGGGGTACGATGTTGATAAGCCACGGAACCTGGCAAAGAGTGTTACTGTTGAGTAGTAATATAAGTACTGGTAATTAAAAAGAGCTTTCGTGAGTTAATCACGAAAGCTCTTTTTAACTTGGTTACTAATTGCTTTGTTTTAATTTTGCCTTAAAGGCGGTTAAAATAGCCGGAAGAAGCGAAATAACAATAATCCCGATGACAATCAGGGAGAAATGTTGTTTAACCACTGGGAAATTCCCAAAAAAATATCCGCTACAACAGCACAAAATTACCCAGCTAACGGCGCCAATTACATTGTATTTTAAGAATGTTTTGTAGACAACGCCGCTGGCCCCCGAAACAAACGGCGACATTGTTCGAATAATTGGCATAAACCGGGCCAGGGAGATTGCGATTCCCCCGTGTTTTTCGAAGAAGGCTTCTGTTTTACGTAGATTTTCCTCCTTAATGAACCGCCCCCAAAACGGGCTTTGGCTAACCGAGCGGCCGACTCTACTCCCAATGAAAAAGTTAAGGGAGTCGCCGGATAAACATGCCGCCAAAAAAAGAAACGCAAATAACCAGAAATTTAAATGATACTCGGGGTTTGCTGCAAGCGCACAGGCGGCAAAAAGTAGTGAATCACCTGGTAAGAACGGTATGATCACGGCTCCAGTTTCGATGAAAATTACCGCAAACAAAATGAGGTAGGTCCAGTCCCCAAAGAGGTGAACAATCGAAACAAGGTGATTGTTGATATGCAAAATAAAGTCAATAATAAAGCTGATAATATGCACAAGAGTACTCCTTTACGTGTCAGTTATCACATACGGTATCATCTTCGGTGGATCCTTGTAAAGGATTATTGGTTATTTTGAGCAGCCTGAAAATTTTTAATTAGTTGCGTACTATGAACTGGCTGCCGTTTTTCCGGATAAATTGTCTGGAGGGCGGCATTAACGGCAATTGGTGCTTCGCCCATTCCAATGGCGATAAGTCCTTGTTTCCCTTGATAGCTAGCAACATCACCGATTGCGTAAACGCGGGGCATGGACGTTTCCATTGTACGGTTAACTGCGATGTTTCCGTCTTCGGCGAGAGTAAGTCCCCACGAGGTAAGCTGTTTATTGTTAGAAACAAAGCCATAGTTAACAATTAGGTCGTCAACGGTTAGGGTTTGTTTCTCAGTTGCGCGGGCCCGTTGCAAGGTGACGGTAATCCGGTCGTCATCGGTTTTATGAAGGGCGCTGATTAGGTATGGCGTAATAAAATCAGTCGAAGTTTTCCGAAGTTGAGCGACGCTTCCTTCAAGCGCGCGGAACTGGTCACGCCGGTGAATAATATGAACCTGGCGGGCGATTCCGTTAAGGGCAAGGGCCCAGTCAACAGCGGAATCGCCCCCACCAGCTACGGCAACGTCCTTATTCTGGAATCGGGTGAGGTCGGGGATGAAGTAGTGAAGGTGTTGACCTTCTAGTTCTATAGCGTTAGCAACCTGAAGCCGGCGGGGTTCGAAGGAGCCGATGCCGGTTGCGATGATGATGGCACGGGAATATGTTGTTCCGGTCGTTGTGTGAATGACAAATCCTTCGTTGGTCTGTTCAAAAGAAGTAACGGTTTCGTTTAGTCGGATTACTGGGCCAAACTGGTGAGCTTGCTCTTGAAGGTTAGTAATGAGCTCGCTCCCAGTGATTGAAGGGTAGCCAGGGATATCGTACATTTGTTTGCTGGCGAAGAGGGCGTTCACTTGTCCTCCAAGTTCTCCCATGCTTTCGATAATCTGTGTTTTTGCAAGCTTCATTCGCGCGTATGTTGCCGCAAAAAGGCCGATGGGTCCGCCGCCGATGATTGTTAAATCGTAATATTCCATGATTTTTCTCTCCCCATTAGTAATAATCTTCCCCCTTATCATAGCGGTTTCACGGGGCGGAGACAAATTGCGGAACGGGAGGATGATTGTTATTATTAAGAGCGAAAATAAAACAGTGCGGCAAGGAGGAAGTTAGATGTATCCGCAGCTAGAATTAGGACGGGTTAATGGGCCGACAGCGGTAATTAGCACAAACTACGGTGACATTACCGTGCAATTATTTCCTAAACAAGCGCCCAAAACGGTTGAGAATTTCGTGACGCTTGCACGACAAGGATATTATAACGACGTGATTTTCCACCGGGTAATCGCTGATTTCATGATTCAAAGTGGTGATCCGACGGGAACAGGGACTGGGGGTGAAAGCGCCTTTGGTAAACCTTTTGCTGATGAGTTTTCTAAGGAGCTGTTTAATTTTCGGGGAGCCCTGTCAATGGCAAATGCTGGTCCAAATACGAACGGTAGTCAGTTTTTTATCGTTCAAAATCAACATCTTTCGCCAGAAATGAATGTGCAAATGGAAGTTGCCGGTTATCCTCAAGAGGTTATTACGGCTTATGATAACGGAGGGGCACCATGGCTTGATTTTCACCATACTGTTTTTGGACAGGTGGTTACAGGAATGGACGTTGTTGATCAAATTGCAGCCTGTGTAACTGATGTGCATAATAGGCCTCAGCAGGACGTAACGATTCTGACGGTCAAGGTAACGGATTGGGGGCGATCAGAATGAATTATCGAACCGGAATGGTGCTTGAAGGAAAAGTAACTGGAATTCAATCTTATGGGGCCTTTGTAGCATTGGATGATGATACGCAAGGATTGATTCATATTTCTGAGTGCCACAACGGGTATGTCGATGATATTCATCATTACTTAAAAGTTGGACAAAAAATAAAAGTGATGATTATTGATATTGACGAATTTACCGGGAAAATTAGTTTGTCGGTACGTTGCCTGGAACAACAATTTGATTTTGAACGACATGGCCAGACTAATAATCAACGAAAGCATTACTGGACAACCCGTAAAGTGACAACGGGGTTTACGCCGATTGCAGAGCGATTGGCCGGATGGGTTGATGAAGCTTTGGACAATATTAAGCAGGGAAAGTAGCGTTGTTCATGATTATGCACTAAATTTAATTCTTGATTAAAAAGTGCTTGACAGTGATTTGCTGTTTTAGTAAGATAATAATCGCTGTTGGTTAACAGCAATTCGGATAGATCTTTGAAAACTGAACACAGTATCGACGAATTAAATGTGTAGGGCTCTTTTGAGCAATATAATTTAACGAAGTCAAACTTCGCTAGTAATAAATAATGAGTCACGAATTCAAAATGAGAGTTTGATCCTGGCTCAGGACGAACGCTGGCGGCGTGCCTAATACATGCAAGTCGAACGCGAAACCTTTACACCGAGTGCTTGCACTCACCGTAAAGGATTC
>NZ_JBJFZW010000006.1:0-108183 GCF_045033025.1 Ligilactobacillus sp. LYQ139 | reverse complement strand
ATCAGCAATTGCCAGATACCGGTGATCACCAAGCAAAAGGAACAGCCCTGTTCGGAATTGTATTGATAGGGTTGGGACTAGGATTTGCAGAATTATGGCGAATTAAACGGATCCATTAAGTTTAGAACCCTATTTAGGTGAATTCTAAGAAAGAAGCACGTTATCGTTTATAAACGAAGCGTGCTTTTATGTTGCGGTAATTTTATTAAAAGACGTAAAGGCAAATGCTTGTTGAGTAGTCAGTTGTCGATTTTGATTTTATAGAGCTGCCAATGATCAATACACCCAAGTTTTCTGAGAGAATGTTTAGTGAAAAGGGAGGGTGAATATATATGCCACGGCGGGCTCAGAAGGAATATCAAATAAACGATGTATTTGTTGTAAATCATAAACTAATTCCATAAAATTTAAAGAAATATCTTTTATGAGTATCTGCGATTATGGGCATAAATTTTTCCCATCGAATTAAATTAACTATGACTTAGATGTTAAATATACTGTCTTCCCATACGCATTATAAAAGAAGAATCAATGAAAACGCAGGTGGGAGGGTGCTTTCCTAAGTAGCAACTATTAAAAGGTATTGGTGTGTGTTATTGCGCGAAATAACTAAGGTGTCGCCTTTGGGGAGTATGGCTGAATTGATAATTTTCAACCGTAAAATTCGTTTTTTAGTTGTTTTTAAATACATAGTAAATACACGAAAAATGCGTATTTTCCTTGTAATGACGAGTTTTTTTCGGTTGTTTCTAATTTTGATAACTTTTAAGCGAACAAATATTAAAGATAAAAATGCAACGTTAAGTTAAGCGATTAAAGGATATTAAAATCATGTACCCCGTGAATGAAATTATAAATCTTTCATCATAATCTAATCTTGTGCTACAATGTAAATCGCTGTGGTTGATCGTAGCAGGGTTACCGGCGAATAATTGAGGAGAAGAGAGAATGAATTTATTAAAAAGAATGTTTTTCCGTCAATCACCAACAAAGTACGGGCTAAAGGACGGCCACCTGAACCGTTCGCTCAGGGTACGGGATCTTTTATCTTTGGGAATAGGGATGATTGTTTCTACTTCGATTTTTACCCTTCCTGGGGAAGTGGCCGCTATGCATACGGGGCCGGCGGTCATTATTTCATTCGTAATTGCGGCAATCGTTGCTGGCCTAGTTGCGTTGGTTTACGCTGAGATGGCGGGGGCAATGCCGTTTGCTGGTTCAGCGTATACGTGGATTAACGTTCTCTTTGGGGAACTTCCTGGCTGGGTAGTTGGTTGGGCGCTCCTTGCTGAGTACATTATCGGCGTTTCTTTCGTTGTTTCGGGAATATCGGCAAACTTAAAGCCGCTTCTTGCTTCACTTGGGCTTCACCTTCCGGCTTTTCTCGCTGCTCCCTTAGGGCAGCGCGGTGGGGTGATTGATCTTATTGCGGTTGGTGTTGTTTTAGTTGTTGGGCTATTAGTATCACGAAATTTGTCTAAAATAACGTTAGTTGAAAATGCGTTGGTTATCCTGAAAATCTTTGCGATTCTTCTGTTTGTTGCGGTTGGAGCAACTGCTATCCATTTAAGTAACTTTCACCCGTTTGTCCCCGCATACCACGCGACGAGCAACGGTGCGTTTGGTGGCTGGCAGGGGATTTATGCGGGGGTATCCATGATCTTTGTTTCGTATTTGGGTTTTGATGCGATTGCTGCAAATTCAGCGGAAGCAGTGAACCCCCAAAGAACAATGCCCGGGGGAATTATTGGTTCATTGGGAATTGCATCGGCTTTCTTTATTGCAGTAAGTTGTGTTTTAATCGGGGTGTTACCGTATCAAAAGTACGCAGCGAGTGCTGAACCGCTTGGAATTGCGCTCCGGGCAATTCACCACCCGCTAATTGCGACCATTGTCCAGTTAATTGCCGTGTTTGGGATGTTTACCGCGGCGATTGGTTTTATGCTCTCCGGTTCGCGCTTAATTTACTCGTTTAGTCGTGATGGGATGTTACCCAGGTTTTTCAGCCTGCTAGATCGGAACCAGCAGCCCCGAAACGCCGTGATACTCATTACAATTATTGTAATTATTGTGAGTTCGCTCCTTCCGTTTAGCTTTTTATCCCAATTGGTATCTGCGGGGACGATTGTTGCCTTTATGTTTGTGTCAGTCGGTTTGTTCTTTCTGCGAAAAAGGGAGGGGCGCGATATTGCCCAACCAGCGTTTAAGGTGCCGGGTTATCCGGTCGTTCCGGCCCTAGCCTTTGTGTTTAGTCTGTTGGTTTTTGTTGGCCTTGATTGGGCCGCTAAGGTATATGCGCTAGGATGGTTTGTTTTGGGTGTCATAATTTACCTTATATATGGAATTTGGCATACGAATCGGGAATAGAACAGTATATTTAGGAATGATGGGGATGCCTGGCATTCCTTTTTTATAATGTGATTTATTTGGTAGTTCTTTTGTTGTATTCTAAAGGGGATTTTAATTGGGATTTATAATGGTTGGAGGATAGCGGTTAATGAAATCAGAGCAATTAATTTTCAACCGGCAGACGGGAAAACATAAGACTCACGCACAGCCTGGGACAGGATGCCCGTTTTGCGACCGGAATCATTTACAAAATATCTACGAACAGCAGGGCGATATTATTTTATTAAAAAATAAGTACGCCACCCTTAAGGATACAACCCAATTGGTGCTAGTGGAAAGTAAGCGGCATAATGCGGACATTTCAGTGTATTCGCGGGAGGAATGGCGGATAATTCTAGCGTTTGCGGTTAAGCGGTGGCGGCAAATGGCGGCGAGCGGGAAGTTTCGGAGTGTTATTTTGCATAAAAATTACGGACGGTTATCAGGCGGAACGCAGGTCCATCCGCATATGCAACTGATTGGATTAAAAAGAGTGGATGCGTATAAAGCGGTGTGTGATCCGGTATATTTTGAGGGGCTAGAAATTGCTCGGGATCAGGAAGCAGCGCTAAACGTGGCTACGCATCCGTTAATGGGGTTAGTTGAACTAAACGTGGTGTGGAATTCATCCCGTCAGTTAGAAGTAGTTGCGGACATGATTAAGGCGGCCGTTATTTTCGTGGTTACCCAGTACTATGACGGGCTCTGTAACGACTATAATCTTTTCTTTTATGAAGTGGGAACGCACCTGGCATGTAAGGTAGTTCCCCGGTTTGTTACGTCGCCGTATTTTGTGGGCTATCAGTTGTCCCAGTGCTTTGATGATGGTGGATTACGGACAGTTCAGGCGGCGGTAGCGCATCTTTATCAAGAAATTCAGAACAGCGAATAGAAGCGTTTTAAGTGGTGTTTTGCGCCGAAATTAAGTAGAATAAAGCCTAGGTTCTAAAAAAGAAATTCGGACAGAGAAAGAGGCATCATGATGGTAAAGGCAATTAAGCTGACGGCGACGGCCCACTACCTCCCGTCACGGGTCGTGACAAATGATGAACTTAGTCAGTTAATGGATACGTCGGACGAATGGATTCAGGCGCATACGGGGATTAAAACCCGCCACTTTGCACTGGATGAGGACACGTCAGATATGGCGTTAAGGGTCGCCCGCAAGCTTCTGGCGACGGCTGGGTTATCCCCAGCACAGATTGACCTGATTATTGTTTCGACCATTACGCCGGATGCCCTTACGCCATCTACGGCGGCAATTGTGCAGGGAAAACTGGGCGCAACGGATGCGTTTGCATATGATTTATCGGCTGCATGTGCGGGGTTTATCTTTGCGTCAACGACCGCTACGAAGTTCTTACGGACGGGCGGTTACCGGCGGGCAATGGTAATTAGTGCTGAAACGAATTCCAAGATGCTCGATTTTCGCGATCGAACGTCCGCCGTCTTTTTCGGCGATGGTGCGGCCGGAGCAATTTATGAAGCCAGTGATGATCCAGCCGACGAGATGGTTGGCGGTGAGCTTCTTGAGACGCAGGGTGATGCAAAATCGATTCATAGTGGGCGGGTGGCTCCGTTAAGTGCAGTCAAGGCGGATAATTATCCCCGGACCGATGCCTTTTATCAGGACGGGCATGCGGTATATGAGTTTGTTACCCAACGGATCCCCGAACACATTGCGACGTTCTTGCAGCAGGAACATTTGACCCCGGCAGATATCGACTTTGTGATTCCCCATCAGGCAAATCTCCGGCTGATTGAACAGCTTGCTGAGCGGACCGGGATTCCATTGGCAAAGTTTGCCCAGGAAGTGACGACGGTGGGAAACCTATCGTCGGTGGGAATCCCGCTGGCACTTGACCGGGCGGTTCGTGCGGGAAAGCGGCCCCAGCACGTATTACTCACGGGTTTTGGTGCTGGCTTGGCCTATGCAAGCATGATGTTAGACTTGTCGAAGTTAAAGTAGGATGTAGCAGAACTAAGGTCTATTAAAGAAGGGTTGGGATATGTCCCAACCCTTCTTTGTTATTTTCGCTAAATAAACTGCTTAACCCCTAAGTATAGAAGAATAAGAGCGATGATTGGTTTCATTACCCGGGAGAAGGTTTGCTTAGTTTTTTCGGGAAGATGCTGCATCACGATGGGCGCAAGACCTGCTCCCATAATTGTTCCTAATGACATGATGATGACGGGGTGCCAGGCAATCGTCATTGTTGTCCAGTGAAGCCCGATACCAACAATTGTGGTCCACATCCGAATAAAGGCTGATGCAGCCACGGCGTCTTCGAGCGATGCGTTTACCAGAAACATACCTGCTACTAAGGGCCCACCGCCTGACATACCTGCTAGGCCAGTCATTACTCCACTGACAATTCCCGTTCCATCAGCCACTACTTGATTGAGTTGTGTTTTAGTTGGTTTGTTTCGGTGGGGGCGGTGGGGAGCAATGATGGTTTTGTACAAAATTGATAGTGATAGGATTATCAGGATAATGCTGATGATAAGCTGGTAGTAATGTTGGTTAATCCGGTTAACCAGTAAGCTTCCACCTAGCGTTCCTATAAGTGCCCAGAATAAGAGCCGGTGTTCTTGGCGGTGATGATGAAATTTATGGTCGCCTTTTTTACGGACACCATGATAAATCAAGGTTGCGATGATTAAGGCGGGTAAGGTTGTAACTAACGCACTGGCAGCGGCTGTCTTAGCGGTGAGCCCTAAGAGCGTGATAAAACTTCCAATGTACAGTGCTGCGCCCATGCCGAGTGAAATCATAACGAATCCGATGATAAACCCGATGAGCAGTAACAGTGCTATTTCCATAAAAAAAATTCGCCTCACTTGCCGGTGACGATAATTTGTACCGGAATAGTTTCGGTGGTTAGCGGTGTAAAAAAGCCAACCATATTCCCGTTATACCACTATTTGCCCCAAACGGTTACATTTGTAGTCGAATTTTAATTCCTTTTATGTAAAAACTAATAAACCCCGGTGATTACGCTTATCACCGGGAAGAAATTGCTTCTAACTTATATGTTACGTCATCGGCCTCATCGTAAACCGTAGTGGGGCCATTAATTCCCGCCGTTACCTTAACGTGATAGCCATACTTATCAAGAAAGAGTAACTCGTTTTGATCGACCTTAACAATATGTCCTTCAATTTCGCGCCGATCAATGAAAAGGTGTAAGCTGGGTGCGATTGAGAAAGTATGCTGTTTTTTATTGGTGGAGTCAACGAACGTCCATTGTCCTGCATATCGAGCGGGAAAATTGATGGGAGCTGGACTTTTTTTATTCCACCACTCGTCAAGCCGCTTAATTTTGGGAATCCGTAAACGGGGCCGCTGCACGGTCGCTTCCTCCTTTCAGTCGTTCTTGTTACCATAATCATATCCTATTCCGCCTCGGCTGCGGGCGGTTTTTGCAAAGTGTAATTCAAATAAAATATTGTGATAGTTTTGTCATAAACTTTTCAGCGTTAGGTGTTTTCCGGTAAGATGAAAGTAGTTTAAGTTAATGTAAGGAGCGTACTATGAACGAACAGTTTGCGAAGTATTTTCAGGAACAAGGCTTTACGGTTCAAACACCGATTCAAAAAGAAGTGATACCAGCACTCGCGGCAGGGAGGAATGTTGTGGGGTTAGCACCAACTGGGTCGGGGAAAACCTTGGCGTATATTTTGCCGCTGCTTGAGAAGGTTATGCCGGGGGATGGGCTGCAAGTGGTTATTTTGGTACCTTCTCAGGAATTAGCTGTTCAGATTACGAATGTTACCCGTGCGTGGGCCCGGTTGATTAACATCAAGGTTCAAGCGGTTATCGGGGGCGCAAACATGCGCCGACAGGTCGAAAAATTACGGCATGTTCGACCAGAAGTGGTTGTAGGTACTCCGGGGCGAATTAATGATTTGATTACGGCCAAGCGGTTAAAAATGCACCAGGTAATTGCAATTGTTATGGATGAAGCCGATGCGTTACTGGCTGAGGAAGCCTCCCGCGAAATATGCCGGGCAATTGTAAGCCGCGCTAATGCGGATGTTCAACTTGGTTTTTTTTCAGCAACCGCCACGCCTATTTTAGACGAACTTCACCGGTGGTTCGGGGTACAAGTTACCCGAATTGATGTCCGGGCAACGGATCACACTCAGGGGGCAGTAACGCATTATATGGTTGCCGTGCCGACTAGAAAACGGGTGGATGCGTTACGGAAATTAGCCCGAATGGCGCAAATGCGGGCGTTGGTGTTTTGCAGTCAGACCGCTACTGTGCGTGAGCTGGTTGCTAAGCTTCAGTATCACCACGTTCCGGTAGCAGCGTTAATTAGTGGAATAAATCATCAGGACCGAGCCCACGCTCTCAGTAGTTTCCGTAAGGGACAGCTAAGGTTACTTTTAACCACCGATGTGGCTGCTCGGGGATTAGATCTTCCCGGGTTACCGGCCGTAATTAACTATGACATTGCCCGTGATCTTCGCACATATGTGCATCGGGTGGGCCGAACCGGCCGGATGGGCGCGCCGGGGATGGTGATTAACCTGGGAAATGAGCACCAATTGCGTTCTTTTCGGCAGTTGATCCGGCCAAACAAATACACCGTGGTTGACGGAGTGATTGTTCATGGTGAACTGGTTGCGGGAAAGCGGTCGCAGTCACCTAAAAATAAGCATCCAGCACCGGTTAGCCAGAAAACACAGCAGCTAACCGCCAACGGGCGAAGGAAGCACCGGAAAAAGCGGCGTCGAAATCAGAAAAATAAGGGAGTGCGGCGGAAAAAGCAGTCCTAATTAAGGTTGACTTTTATAATTACCACTAATTATACTAATTAGTGGTTGTTAGTATGCGCCCGTAGCTCAGCAGGATAGAGCAA
Source organism: Ligilactobacillus sp. LYQ139 (assembly GCF_045033025.1). Classification (NCBI taxonomy): domain Bacteria; kingdom Bacillati; phylum Bacillota; class Bacilli; order Lactobacillales; family Lactobacillaceae; genus Ligilactobacillus; species Ligilactobacillus sp. LYQ139. The sequence continues at coordinate 100,927 of NZ_JBJFZW010000006.1, read as the reverse complement.
CCGCCTCCTAAGCGGTAGGTCATCGGTTCAATTCCGATCGGACGCATTAATAAAGATTTATGCAACGGGATGGTTGGGAAGACTGTCCCTTTGCTTTTAAAAAGGGAGTTTTAGGGATGAAGCAAGTTAAAGTAATGACGGTTTTTGGAACCCGACCGGAGGCAATTAAGATGGCCCCAATCGTACTAGCCCTCCAACAACGGTCTGCCGAGTTTATTCCGGTAACAGTGGTAACAGCCCAGCACCGGGAAATGCTTGATCAAGTGTTGGCGACGTTTAACATTACGCCGGATTATGACTTGAACGTGATGCATCAGCGCCAAACCTTAACGGACGTGACCACGAACGTTTTGCAAGGGATGGGGCCAATCCTTGAAAAGGAACAGCCGGACATTATGCTGGTTCACGGAGACACGACTACGACGTTAGCTGCAAGTCTTGCGGGTTTCTACCACCACGTTGCAGTAGGTCACGTGGAAGCGGGCTTGCGGACATGGGACAAGAACGCACCATACCCGGAAGAATTAAATCGGCAGATGACGGATGATATTAGTGACTTGTACTTTGCTCCTACACAATTAAGTAAGGAAAATCTCCTTAAAGAAAATCACCCGGAAAAAAACATTTACATTACGGGGAATACGGCCATTGATGCCTTGCAGCATACCGTGCGGACGGGGTATCAGGTTGCAGGGTTACCGGTAATTCCGGAGGATCACCGGTTGATTCTACTAACAATGCATCGGCGCGAAAACCAAGGAGCGCCAATGGAGCGGGTCTTCAAGGCAATTCGGCACGTTGTTGAAACGCATTCCGATGTTGAGGTTGTTTATCCAGTACACCTTAACCCAGCGGTTCAGGAAGTGGCTCACAAGGTCTTTAACGGGCTGGAACGGGTCCACCTAATTGAACCGCTTGAGGTGGTTGATTTCCATAACCTGGCTGCACAGAGTTACTTTATTATGACTGATTCGGGTGGTGTGCAAGAGGAGGCTCCGGCCCTAAAGAAACCGGTATTAGTTCTCCGGGATGTAACTGAACGGCCAGAAGGGGTTCAGGCCGGGACACTGCGGTTAGTTGGAACGGAAACAGCAGCAGTTACGGATGCGATGATTGATCTTCTGACTAATACCGCCGCTTACCAGAAAATGGCAACCGCTCGGAATCCTTACGGGGACGGTCATGCTACCGAGCGGATTTTAGCTGCTATTCAATTCTACTTTAACGGCGGCAAGCGGCCGGCTGAGTTTGGGCAGTAGGGTAGGAAGGAACAGCAAGATTTGATGGCTGGTTTTTGCTTCGTCCGTTTGGTTTTTGTCAGATTATTTATTAGAAATAACAACAAGGCTGGGACTTATGTCCCAGCCTTGTTTGTTTTAAACGGAATCAGCGGCTTTCCGTTTAATCACATTTAATTAAAAGAACCATACGGTTGTATCAGAACATGCCCACCAAGTGATGGTAGTCGTGTCAGAACATGTCCACCAGGTATCGTTGCAAGTGTCGTCGTCCCACCACCAAATAATGATTGACGGGCCGTTGTTGCAACTGTGGTCGGAGTGAACCGGTTGGGTTGCTGGCTTTTTCGTTGGTGCAGTTGGTGCAGTTGGTGCAGTTGGTGCAGTTGGTGCAGTTGGTGCAGTCGGTGCAGTTGGAGCTGTAGCAGCCGTGCCGGCCGTGCCAGCAGTTGGAGCTGTAGCAGCCGTGCCGGCCGTGCCAGCAGTTGGAGCCGTAGCAGCTGTGCCGGCCGTGCCAGCAGTTGGAGCCGTAGCAGCTGTGCCGGCCGTGCCAGCAGTTGGAGCCGTAGCAGCTGTGCCGGCCGTGCCAGCAGTTGGAGCCGTAGCAGCCGTGCCGGCCGTGCCAGCAGTTGGAGCCGTAGCAGCTGTGCCGGCCATACCAGCGGTTGGTGCGGTAGCAGCCGTGCCGGCCATACCAGCGGTTGGTGCGGTAGCAGCCGTGCCGGCCGTCCCAGCGGTTGGGGCTGTAACGACAGCGCAGGCCTTGCCAGTGGTTGACGCTGTGGTAGCCGTGCCAGCAATTCCTGCGGTTGCACCGTTAGCAGCGGTTGAAGCGTTGGGAGCAACAACCGTTGTGTGAGCTGTCGTTACAACATCGGCGTGAACATTTTGTGCCTTGCTAAAGCCAAAGCCTAGAGAAACTCCTAGACCAACCGTAGCAAGCGCGGTAACTAATTTACTACTATTCTTCATTTGAAGAACTCCTTTCTTATGATGAGCGTTACGATGTTTGAACACCGTGCGTGGTTTTAATCCAAGTTGATGCACCCGTCGCTTTACGATAGAATGCGATCAAAATTGCAGGGAAGAGAATGATGTTGTAAATAACCATGGTGCCACAAATGATTATTAGTTTGAGGGTCACCCGACAATCATGGAGTGCGTACTTAACTGCCATGTAGCACGAGAGAAAAGCAGCAATGCTAACTAAGAAAATAAAGAGTCCGATAAAGCGCATAAAATGGTAACATGCGTATCCCAAGTCGACAAAGTTAGAAAAACCAACCGCGACTGTAAAAAACGGAAGCATCATGAAAAACACCATTTCAAACTTTGCCCAAAAGCCAAGTTCACGGGACTTTACTACGGGGGCAAAGTATTTTTGGACACAATCCAATCCACCTTGAACCCACCGTGAGCGTTGGCGGATAAACGGCCGTGTTTTATCAACTGCCTCTTGATAAACAACAATGTCCGGGCAGTACTTTGTTCGTTTCCCCTTAAGGAGGAAGTTTGTACTAAACTCGAAGTCCTCGAGAAGAGCATTTCCCCAAGGATTTTGTTTATCGTCCATCGAGGAGAGGCGTACAAACTGGCCGTTTCCCGATGCCGCCGCATTACCGATAATATTCCGGACCCGCTGTATCCAGTCATTAACGGTTGCAAACTCAATATCCTGCATTAATTCAAGCCAGTTACTGACTTGGAGCATCCGCACCTTCGTCTGGAGTAAAGCTAACTCAGGATTTATCGCGTATTCTAACATTACGTTTTTAAAATCCGCTTCCTGCATAACCGCGTCCGCATCAAGGACACCAACGATAACGTGGTCATGATTATTCTGAGCCATTTCCCTAATTCGGTTCAACCCAAAATTAAGGGCGTTCCCTTTTCCGGTTTGAGCGTTGGGTTTGAAACGTTGAAGAAGCCCGATCTTGGCCGCACAGTGGTGTTCCGCGATGAATTGCTTGATGAGCTCACCTGTTCCATCATCCGAGCCGTCATCAATGACAAGTAGGGTGATATGATTGATGGTCGTTGTATTCTCGAGAAACTTACTGAGCGTGCTGTTGACAACTCCTGCTTCGTTAAGCATCGGCATTAAAATATACAAGTGATACCCGGCGGTAATACTAAAGTCCAAGGCGGACCGTTTTGGCTCGCGCAAGGATCCGATTACAAGGACGAGAACCCAAATTGTATAATATGAAATTCCGAATGCTGACACCCATCCACACATCCGAATAATCCAGGGTAGGATGTGATGAATTATAAAATGTAATATCGTCAGCATAGACCTTCTCCCTTTGTAAAATTCTGCCTCCCGCACGGTATGATACCACAGGTGGTTTCGGGGTTTAAATGTCATTAAACCAGATAAGTTTGTTATTTTCTGAACGGATAAATACCGTTATCTTAACGCTTTTTGCGTGCTTTTTTATCAAATAGCGTAAACATTGTAATTTGAAGCAAAAGAAAACTTTAAAAATAGTTAATAATTTGGTCATTTTTTAGTAACAAAGTCAATCAAAAACGATAAAAATCCCGGTAAAATGAATTTTACCGGGATTATATATTTTAATAGTTCGCTTATCCGTTTTTCCGGCGTGAAAAAAGTGTCAAACTAGCAGCGGTAAACGTTACGATAATTCCTATTAGGGAAATGAACGCCCCAAGCTTTAGGGCCGGCACGCGGTAGGATAGTTCAATTTGGTGATGTCCTTTAGGAAGCCGCAAACCAACAAAAGCGGTGTTTACCCGTAAGACCTTAACCGGGTGACCGTTATCACTTGCCTGCCATCCCGTAGAGTATGGGATGGACGAAGCAAGAATGCCGGTTTGAGGAGTGGTAATCGTTCCTGTGACATGATCTCCGTTAAGCCGGATATTATTAAGAGCATGGCGTTGAACGGTTTTTACCTGATTAAAGTACTGTTTTCCAAGGGGTTCGGCCACAACGCGAAGTTTAAAGCGGTACGTTCCCATTTTTGAGGGAGTGAGAGTGAGCGTTTGTGGCAGTCCATGTTGGATAAAACCGAGATTCATTGTCCCCGCACGAACAATCTTATAGAATGATAAGATTGTTCGTTTTGGTTGATATAGTTTTTCCGTTCCGTACGGTCCTACAACCTTCAAGGTAAACCCGTGGTTGGGGGTTCCGTTGATGACGTGGTAGTGCAGGTAACGGTAGTAGTCCATTTTCGCGTTCTTAGCTAATGGACCTCTAGTTAGGTCGTTATTTTCTGTTTGAGCTTCAATCCGAACCTGTTGGCGGAGATTCATTGGCGTGTAGTGCACGTTTGTAAACTCAAGGTGTAGTTCATAGTTCTGGATCTTTTTAAGTTGTTTGTTTTGTTTACCTTTAACCCGGGGGTTTAGCACGATGGTGTATGATTCGTTTGCGTCCTGTCGTTGGAGTATTTTGGTTTTTCCAGTAATCCGCACTCCGTGACTCGAGACCAATTGGTAAGGAATAGAAATGGTCAGATTAGTTAGCCGTACAGGGGCGAGATTTGCTGCGTCGCGGGCATTGCTGACGATAACCCCTGCAGCGAGGGCCCGTTCCCGTTGGGTGCCGCTTAACTTGTTGGCTTGACGGGGTGTTAACGCCCGCTTTTGCCAGTAAAGAAGCGGGAAGGCCGCTGTGTTCTTGTACCGACGAGTCTGCTGGCTATTTCCCGGTTGGTTATTAATGCTCGTTACTTTCTGGGTTGTTTTATCCAGGACAAATCCAGCCGGGATTTTTTGGGCGTTAGGGTTTCCAATTTGAGTGAATAGGTACTTAACGTTTAGAAAGTCCAGGAGGGCTGTCCGGTCATCGAGTTGTTGGAGCGGGTAATTAGCCTCGTACTGGGTGTTTTGCATTTGCTGGGCAAACTGACCGACGTACTTGTTTTGAATCGAATAGTACGAATTAAGGAGATTTACCGGAGCAGTAAGGTTGTTGTACATGGTGTAATCAGCACCGAGTTGATAGTTCTGGCTTAGGGTTGAAACCCGGTACCCCGTTTTGCCAGTGAGTCCGGCTGCCAGGCCGTTGTAGCTGTTTTGTTCCAGGTTTTGGAAAGCTCCCAGGGGAAGCATTTCCTTGGAGTATCCTCCGTTGTATGGGGCCTCAAAGTAGACTGCGTTAAAGAGAACGTTGATGAGAACAATAGCAAGCAGCCAGTGCTGGGAGTGGTTTTGAGAATGCCGGTGAAGTAGCCATAAGGCTAGGAGGGTGACATACAAAAAGACCATCGGAATGAACAGCATTTCGTTATTTTCAAAGAGGTAGTCTAAAAAAATGATTCCTGTATAACCCACAGTAACAAGTGTAAAGAGTTTAAGAGTTGCCCTCGAAAGGTGTGGCAGGCGTTCGGTAAGAATAGCACACGCGAGCGCCACTGGTAGGCACAACATTAAGGTCCAGCGATTAGACGGGGACATAAAGGCGTTCATAAAGGCTGCAAAGCACGGGAGAAGCAGCATACCACCACTAATCAAAATACTGGTTGCAATTATCGGGTAGCGTTTAATGTGCCGAAGAACGTAGGTAATTCCAAAGAGGGCGATGCTGGCAAAGCCAAGTGCCGTCCAGAAGTAGAAATCCCGGTTGCCCCCGTTAATTAGCTGGGAAGGAAGTGCCAGGTAGTAGTACGGCGGGTATCCGTGCATTCCGTTAGCAAACGGACTGCCTGAACGGGTCGAGTTAAGGACTGCATGGAATTCGGGAACAAGGATGAAGCCTGCTAATAGCAGGCTAGTGATGGTTGCCCCCACCAGACGAGCAAGCACTACCAGGTAGTTTAATCGGAGGCGGTAGGTAATCAGCACTCGTAATCCAAGGTAAATAAATGCCCCAATGCCAAGCATGTAGGCAAAGTAGAAGTTACTAATGAGCATCCAAGTGAACGCGCCAATTAGAGGCCAGCAGCTTTTCCCCTGTAACACCCGTTCGATAGCTAGCAGTACAAGCGGAAAGATGATAAACGGTGTTGCAAAGAACGGTTGGGCGCAGTTGGCGTACAGTAAAAAGGCATTAAAGGTGTAAACGAGCGCCCCCGTAATAATTGCTGGGGTGTGAAGTAGCTTAAAGTGGCGGGCAAAGAAGCAGAAGGCAAGCCCGACACAGTATAGCCGTAAAATGATGATGAGATGGTAGGCAAATACGATCTTACTAACCGGAAAGAGGAGGGTAAGGTACGCGAAAATATCCCCAATATCGTAATAAGCAAAGATGGGGAATTTGGCCGCCCCTAACCCTAACTTCCATGACCACTGCGTATTGTGGAGGGGGTGGCAAATAAACTGGGCGAGTGTTTGGCGGTAGGCCTTTAACAATGGAAGATGTTGGTTGGCCCCGTCAATGTACCAGATAAATGAGTGCCCCGTGATGAGGTACGTGCCGTACACGAAGAGCGCGACGATAAGGAACGCCGCGGTGTATTTTAGGTATAGCCGGTGATGATTATTCTTTTGATCAAACGAAAACTGCATGGTAATTGCTCCTCTCTCCATTCTCTTGTATTTTACCGTAAAATGACGAGTTCGGCAGAAAGAACAGTTTTTAAAAAGAAACAGGGTGGTTTGGATAGTCAAAAATAAATTAACGCTTGGAAATTCTCCAAATAATTGGGGAAATGACTGGTATTAAGTTGGTGCGTTTGTTCATCCCTTTTATACAACATATAGTATTAATAAATTAATCATGTACAACATGTAGTGTTAAATGCTATGATGGGATTGTTGATTGGAATAGCAACAGCGAAAGGGGAAGAATCTATGCCACAACAATTTGTTAAGCGTGACGGAGCGGTCTATCCGTTCCGGGAATATAAAGTAGAGTTGGTTTTTACGGCACTAGGGGTTGAAGACCCCGAAAAGGTCGCAGCAGTGACGGCGACGCGATTAACCGGGGAAAGGGTGACTGCTCAACAGGTAGAAGATGCGGTTTTAGCAACTTGCGAGCGGCTGCACCTTATGGAAGCTCGTCGGCGGTATTTGGACTACAAGGAACACCGGGCGCAGGAGTTCGCAAAGCAGACTGATCCAACCGCGCGGTTAGAGCGCCTAGTGAAGGGCGATCCAACAATTATTCATGAAAATGCCAATAAGGATAGCACCGTTTTCAGTACCCGGCGGGATTTAACCGCCGGAACGGTGGGAAAAACGTTAGGGCTAACGATGATGCCGCCACACATTGCTCATGCCCACTTAAAGGGAGTTATTCACTTTCACGACCTGGACTATTCGCCACTTGAACCGTACAGTAACTGCTGTTTAATTGATTTTGAAACAATGTTTCGTGACGGATTTAAGATTGGGAATGCGGAGGTTGAGCAACCCAAGTCAATTCAAACTGCGGTCGCCCAAATCGTTCAAGTGATTGCCAGCGTTGCTAGTCAGCAGTATGGCGGATGTACGGTGGATCATATTGATACGTTGTTAGCACCATATGCAATGATGAATTACGCTAAGCATCAGCACACTGCACAAAAATATATTTCAGAAGAAAAATCCCAGGAGCAGTATGCCCGGGAACGGACCGTTAAGGATATTTATGATGCGATGCAGTCGCTTGAATATGAAATTAACACCTTGTTTACCACGAATGGGCAGACACCGTTTACCTCAGTAGGGTTCGGGTTAGGGACGTCATGGGCAAGCCGGGAGATTCAACGGGCCATTTTACAAGTGCGAATTGATGGACTCGGGAAAAACCACCGGACAGCCATCTTTCCGAAGCTTCTCTTTGCGATTAAGGATGGAGTTAACCACCGTCCGGAAGATCCTAACTATGATATTAAGCAGTTAGCGATTGAGTGTGCTATTAAACGAATGTATCCGGATATCCTTAATTATCCACCGATTGTGGCAATTACCGGTAATTTTAAGTCGCCGATGGGATGCCGGTCGTTTCTTCCAAAGTGGACGGATGAAAACGGTCAGGAGGTAAATGATGGCCGTGCCAATATGGGGGTGGTGACGTTGAACCTTCCCCGGATCGCCATGGAAGCCCACGGGAACCAGGAATTGTTTTGGACAATGCTAGAAGACCGACTACAACTTGCCCATGAGGCGCTCATGGTGCGGGTGAAGCGAATCCGCGATGATGCCCGGCCAGAAAACGCGCCGATTTTATACAAATATGGTGCGTTTGGAATGAAAGCCAAGGATGGGGAATCTGTTGATCGCTTTTATAATCACGACCGCGCGACGGTTTCGCTGGGATACATTGGACTATATGAAGTTGGGGCGGCCTTTTTCGGTCCTAACTGGGAACATGATAAAACGGCACATGCGTTTACCGTGCAGGTCGTACGCGTTCTCAACGAACACTGTAAGCGGTGGGCTAAGGAATCAGGATATCATTTTAGCGTGTATTCGACGCCGAGTGAGTCGTTAACTGACCGGTTTTGTCGGCTTGATACGCAACGTTTTGGGAAGGTGCGGGATATTACGGATAAAGAGTACTACACTAATAGCTTCCACTATGATGTCCGGAAGCATCCTAATCCGTTTGAAAAGTTGACATTTGAAATGGAGTACCCGCACTATGCAACGGCTGGATTTATCCACTATTGTGAATACCCGAACCTCCGGCAAAATCCCAAAGCCCTTGAAGCGGTGTGGGACTGGTCGTATGACAAAATTGGTTATTTGGGAACTAACACTCCGATTGATAAGTGCTATAAATGTGGGTTTGAGGGGGAATTTGCGGCGACCGCGCGGGGCTTCCAGTGCCCGGATTGTGGAAACCACGACCCGCAAACGTGTGATTGTGTTAAGCGGACGTGTGGGTACCTAGGAAATCCCCTCCAACGGCCAATGGTGCACGGACGGCATGAGGAAATTGCGGCCCGCGTCAAGCACCTTTCGCCAACGATGGCTCACGAAATGGCTAGCCATGCTCAAAGTAAGCAACGCGATGTAAAAAGAGGAGGAGTGACGGATGATTAACCGTAAACCGAATAACCCGCGGCCCCAGGAGTGGCTCGCAGATGATCTTAGCCAGATGAAAGTGGCGGACTATAAACCGTTTAACATGGTTGACGGTGAAGGAGTACGTTGCAGTTTATATGTGAGCGGGTGTAAGTTTATGTGCCCGGGATGCTACAACAAGGCGGCACAGAGTTTTAATTACGGGCAGCCCTACGACGAGGCCCTTGAGGAACAGATCATGACCGACCTTGCCGAACCGTACGTTCAGGGAATCACCTTTTTAGGAGGCGAACCATTTCTAAACACGCAAATTACGCTTCGGCTAGCACGGCTCATTCGCCAACGGTTTGGCCACGCCAAGGATATTTGGTCATGGACTGGGTATACCTGGGACGAGTTAATGCTGGAATCGGACGATAAGTTGGAATTGTTAGCGCTGCTGGACATTTTAGTTGACGGTCGTTTTCTAGAGGATGAAAAGGACCTCACGTTGCAGTTTCGAGGGAGTAGAAACCAGCGAATTATCGACGTGCCCGCTTCGCTTGCAACTGGTGAAGTGCATTTGTGGGCTGGTTTGAAGAAGTAGGGGGTAATCGGAATGACGACGTTAACGGTTGATAACCTAAAGGTAGCGGTAGATAAAAAACTTATCTTGCACGGGGTGTCACTGACGCTTCGTTCCGGGGAGGTTCACGCAATTATGGGACCAAACGGGACGGGGAAATCAACGCTGGCAGGAGCCATTATGGGTGATCCCCGTTATGAAGTGGTTGCCGGCGATATTCGCCTTGATGGAAAAAGCATTGTTGGATTACCCGTTGATGAACGGGCGCGCCTGGGAATTTTTATGGGAATGCAGCTCCCGGTTGCCGTTCCAGGAGTGACATTAAGCACGCTAATCCGGGCGGCACTTCGGGCAAAGGACGGGAAAGTTCAGTTACTAGATTATATGAAAAAATTAAAACAGGCATTGGCCCTCCTGGATATGCCTGCAGAGATGGCCAGTCGTGACCTTAACGTGGGATTTTCGGGAGGAGAACAAAAACGCGCGGAGTTATTACAGTTAATGATGCTTAATCCCGCGGTAGCATTGCTCGATGAGATTGATTCGGGCCTTGATATTGATGCGCTGAAGGTGGTAGCGCGGGGAATCAATGCAATGCGGGGCCCCCACTTTGCTGGGTTGTTAATTACCCATTATCAACGGTTATTAACGTATGTTCAACCGGATTTTGTGCACGTAATGATGGGGGGAAGGATTGTAAAAACGGGGGACGTGACCGTTGCTACTGAACTAGAGCAAAAGGGGTATACACGCGTTCGGGATGAACTTGGATTGGATATTCCACTGGTTGATGAGGGGGTATAAAAATGGGCACGCAAGCACGGAAAACTACCAAGGTTCTGGTGCTAGCGGGGACCGCACAACTAATGCGGATAAATACCCTCACGGGGGTAGCTCAGAAGCAATGGCGTACTTTGCAAGCATCCCTTTCCCCACAAGCTGTTAGTGAATTATCACCGGCAACACCTGTTGTGATTATCCCGGAAAATGCAACCGCGACCATTCAGGGAACCGGAGCAACAATAATTCTTGCGGGACCCGCAAGTCACGTGAAGTACTGTGAAGTGCACCAGGCGGACGGTTTAAGGGGTTCTACCTTTATCGCAGCGGAGCCCGCAAGTCACGTTGATTGGACGGTAGTTAATGCCGGAAGAGCCGCGAACGAAACGCGGATCGACTATGTTCGGGCCGCCCGGGCCGCGCGCGTAACCTGGAGGATTGGTGAACTTACTACTGGGCAGGATCACCTAACCCTCATGGCGGATTTGGTAGGAGAAAGCGCCCACGTAGCATTATCCGTAGCGGCATTGGCGGGGCGGTTAAGTCAGCAGCAAATTACCGCACGCATTACGCACCAAGTTCCTGCCACCACGGCAACCATTGCTCAGTACGGGGTGGTATTGACGAGCGGCCGGCTGAACTTTGATACTACGGGGCGAATTGTTGCGGGAGCCCGCCAGGCGGCAATGACCCAGCGAAGTAAGGTACTCTTGATGACCCCGCAGGGAACGGGAACCGTAAATCCTCAGCTTTTAATTGATGAAGATGATGTGACGGCCGCCCATGCTGCCAGTATTGGGCGGCTAGCGGCGAACCAGTTTTTTTATTTACAGAGTCGGGGTTTGTCGCGGCAGCAAATTGTTCGGTTGATTGCCCGGGGATTTCTCGGGCCGGTAATTGATCAAGTTAAGGATGCAACGCTTCGCCAAACCTTGCAGGCACTGATTGAAAGGCAGGTGGCAGCGGATGCAGTCGATTAATACGGTCCGGGCGGATTTTCCATTTTTAACCCAGACGATGAACGGTCACCCGTTAATTTACTTGGATAATGCTGCTACCACGCAGAAACCGTGGCCGGTATTACAGGCGTTACGCCAGTATTACACCCAGGAAAACGTTAATGTTCACCGGGGGGGTTACGCCCGGGCGGCGGCCACCACGGCGGAGTACGAGGGGGTTCGTATGCAGGTGGCCCGCTTAATTAACGCTTCGTCAGCCCGGGAGATTGTCTTTACGAAGGGAACGACCGAGGCGTTGAACTGGGCCGCATTTGGTGGAGCGGTTTCCCTAAAACCCCAGGATGAAATTTTAGTAACGGTGATGGAACATCACAGTAACCTAGTGCCGTGGCAGATTCTTGCTGCTCGAACCGGAGCGGTTCTTCGGTTTGTTGAATTAACAACAGCTGGGACCTTGGATTGGGTTGATTTTCAGCGAAAGCTTTCAACGCGAACCCGTGTAGTAGCGGTCAGTGCAGCGTCAAACGTGTTGGGAACCGTTAACCCGGTGGCGGCAATCGCCCGGACCGCCCATGAAGTCGGGGCGCTTGTTGTTGTGGATGCAGCCCAAGCGATTGGCCACATGCCGGTTGACGTGCAGAAATGGGGAGCAGACTTCGTTGCGTTTTCGGGGCATAAGATGCTTGGACCAACCGGAATTGGTGTGTTGTGGGGACAACGCGCTGTGTTGGAACGAATGCATCCCCTTGAATATGGCGGGGAAATGATTAGCGCAGTAACGCGCAATGAGACGACTTTTAAGGAGGTCCCGTGGTGTTTTGAGGGGGGCACCCAGAACATTGCGGGGGTAATTGGGCTGGGAAAGGCTATTCGGTACCTGGAACAGCAGGGAATTGCGACCATTCAAGCCCGGGAACAACGGTTAGCCGCTCGTCTTGCAGCGGGACTCCGTGCACTTCCGCAAGTAACGGTGTATGGCCCAGTGTCAGGAGAACAACGTAATGGGGTGGTAGCCTTTAACGTTGGTTCCCTGCATGCCCACGACGTTGCCACAGTGTTGGACGCCCAGGGAACAGCGGTCCGTGCGGGCCATCACTGTGCGCAGGTCTTGATGGACCATCTTGGCGTGCCTGGGACGGTGCGGGCGAGCGTGGCGTTTTATAATACCACCGCGGAAGTGGATGCACTGATAACGCAGGTTGAACGAACGGAGGCGTTTTTTAAAAAACATGGAATGGGATGAGTTAACGGAATTATATGGTCAGGTAATTATCGAACGAGCGCAGGATACACAGTGGTTTCACCCGCTTGAGGGGAGTGTGAAACAAACCGTGGTAAACCCAACGTGTGGGGATGCGTTTACCGTGGCAGTTGCTCAGCGTGACAACCGTATTACCGTGGCAGCAATCACCGCGGGAGACGGGTGCATGATTGCCCGGGCTGCTGCGGCAGTTGTTTGTGAGCTTGTGGATTGTCAGCCGGTTGAAGCAGCGCAGGCGCGTCTCAGGGCATTTACCGCATTAGTAACTCATAAGCGGGTACTAACAGCCGAAGAACAAGACCAGCTTGGTGACGGAATGGCATTTACCGGGGTTGCTCGGTTTCCTGTACGCGTAAAGTGTGCGTTATTAGCGTGTGAGGGGGTGCAACAAATCATTGACAGTAACAGTTCCAGGTGAGAAGAAGTCCCAGTACGGGTTTAAGGATCAGGTTACCCCCATTTTAACGACCGGTCAGGGATTAAACGAAGCGGTGATCCGGCAAATTTCTGCGGCAAAACACGAACCGGAATGGATGTTACGGTTTCGCTTGCAGGCGTACGCAACGTACCAGAAATTGTCGCTTCCGCAGTTTGGCCCCGACTTGAGTGCGTTAGACTTCGAGAAGATTAACTATTTTCGGCGGGATACTTCCCGGCCGGTTCGCCGGTGGGAGGACGTTCCTGCGCAGATTAAGGAGACCTTTGAGCGGCTGGGCGTTCCCCAGGCGGAACGACAGTATTTAGCGGGGTCGTCCGCCCAGTATGAATCTGAAGTGGTATACCACCACGTGCAAGAAGAGTTAGCTCAGCAGGGGGTGGTGTTTATGGCGATGGATACTGCGGTTCAACGGTATCCTCAGTTGGTGCGGCAATATTTTGGCACCCTTGTTCCGCCAAATGATAATAAGATGGCGGCGTTGAATTCGGCGGTATGGTCGGGCGGAACCTTCATTTACGTTCCGCCGCATGTCCGGTGTACCGTGCCGCTTCAAAGTTACTTTCGGATTAATGCTGGGAATTCGGGCCAGTTTGAGCGAACGTTAATTATTGTTGATAAGGGAGCACAGGTAAACTACGTTGAGGGATGCACTGCCCCTAACTATTCGGCGGATAGCTTACACGCTGCCGTGGTTGAAGTGTTTGTTAAGGCCCATGCGACCTGTCGGTATACCACCATTCAAAATTGGTCTGATAATGTTTATAGTTTGGAGACGAAGCGCGCACAGGCTCTTAAGCAAGCGACAATGGAGTGGGTTGATGGCAACCTAGGTTCAAAGGTCACAATGAAATATCCGAGCGTTTACCTTGATGGTCCTGGGGCCCGGGGAACGATGCTGTCGGTTGCGTTTGCGGGAAGTGATTCTCACGGAAACGGCATTATTTCGGATACAGGCGCCCGGATGATTCACCGTGCGCCGCAAACGTCCTCAACGATTGTTTCCAAGTCATTGTGTAAGAATGGGGGACATGCTGATTATCGCGGAGAAGTCCGGATGACACCGGCGGCCACGGGCGCATTTGCGCACGTAGAATGCGATACGCTGATCTTAGATGATCATTCGGGAAGTGATACCTTACCGGTGAACACCGTTCAGCAAGCAGCGGATGCCCAAATTGAGCATGAAGCGAAGGTATCGAAGGTTTCGGCGGCACAGTTGTTTTATCTGATGAGTCGGGGACTTACCGAAAAACAGGCAACCGAAATGATTGTGATGGGCTTTTTAACGCCGTTTACGAAGAAGTTGCCAATGGAATATGCGGTCGAATTAAACCGGTTAATTGAATATCAGATGGACGGGGCCGTGGGGTGACGTCCGTGTGTAATAATTCAGGAAACAACCCGCATACCGCTGAGGGATTCAGCGGTATGCGGGTTATTACGTATGATTATTTCTTTTCTTTTAGAATGTAGATCGGTCGGCGTTTAACCTCAGCATAAATTTTGCCCACGTACTTGCCGACAATCCCCAGGCAGGACAGCTGAATTCCGCCGATGAAAAGCATAATGCAAACCATTGATGGCCAGCCCGCCGTTGGATTACCAAAACAGACCTTCGTGATGATAATCCATAAGATGCCAATTAGTGAAATAAAAGCGGTTAGCGCCCCGATAAACGTGGCAATGTCAAGGGGGACCTGAGAGAAGTTTACGATGCCGTCAATGGAGTATTGGAAAAGTTTCCAGAAGTTCCAGCTCGTTGTTCCGGCAGCCCGTTCCCGGTTCTTGTACTCTAAGTATTTTGTGTTAAAGCCGACCCAGCTGAAAATTCCTTTGGAGAACCGGTTATATTCGCTCATCGAAAGGATGGCGTCTACCATCTGGCGGGTCATCATCCGGTAATCGCGGGCGCCATCAACAATTTCAGTATCTGAAATTTGATTAATCAGTTTATAAAACATCCGGGCAAAGAAAGAGCGGACGGGTGGTTCTCCCTCACGTGTTAACCGGCGGGTCCCGACACAGTCGTAATCTTCGTTAGGATCTTCCAGGTATTTAAGCATAATCGGCAGCATTTCTGGGGGATCCTGGAGGTCAACGTCCATTACGACAACGTAATCACCGGTTGCTTGTTTTAGACCGCAGTAGAGGGCGGCTTCCTTCCCAAAATTTCGGGAAAACGAAGCATAGTGAACGTGTTGGGGATCTTTCTTCTGGAGTTTGCGCATCTCAGAAAGGGTTCCGTCCGTTGATCCATCGTTAACGAACCAGTATTCGAGTTCAATGCTCTTAAGTTCCGGCGCGACGCGTTGAACAGCATCGTAAAAGAGGGGAACGGATTCCTCTTCGAAGTAGCACGGAACAACAATCGAAAGCTTCTTTGTCATTTTCGTGTGTTGGTTCCTTTCATTTAATTGGTTGCGGTGAATTTATGCATGATATTGGCTGCAAGAGCGTCGAGTTGGTTAATGGCTTCGTCGTTGTCGGGTGCCAGGTTGATTTTAACCGGTGCGCTTCCCCGTTGGGCACCGGTTGCCGCAAGGGCTTTATCAAATTTTTCAACCGCCGTGCAAAAGAATTCGCCGTAAAACGTATCACCCGAACCTGCGACACCAAAAAGTTTTCCGGTAAGGTCAGTTGTTGCTAGGTCGTCGTAGAAGTCTAGTCCTTCTTCGGGAAGGGCTCCATCGTCGTACGTGTACGGACAAACAATGCAGATATCACTTGATGTAAACACACTGACATCCGTTTGGGAAATTTCGGTTACCGTAACGTCTGCGCCGAGGTCCTCAAAGGCATCAGCGATTACACCGGCAACTTCCTCGTTGTTTCCGGTAATTGTGGCGTAAACGATTTGAACGCGTGGTTGCATAGGGTTCACCGTCCTTTAGAAATAAATTTACCCCTTTTATTATAACAAAAACGGTGGTGGCGTTTATAAAAAATTTCGCGGTGGTTGAAATTAGGCTTATAATGGGGGTAATTATCAATGTGAAGGGTTGGATAAAACATGATTACGTTGAAGTCAGAACGTGAGATTGACGAAATGGCTAAGTCTGGTGCCATTCTTGCAGGATTTCATCACGAAGTCCAAAAGTTAATTGCGCCGGGTATTTCCAGTTGGGAAATTGAAAAGCTGGCACGCCGGTACTATAAAGAACACGATGCTATTGCTGAACAGATTGGGTTTGAGGGCTACAAGTACGCAACGTGCGTGAGTGTTAACGATGAGATTTGTCATGGCTTTCCGCGTAAGGACCTGATTTTAAAGGATGGTGACCTGGTAAAGGTTGACACGGTGGTTAACTATCATGGAGCCATGAGTGATTCGTGTTGGAGCTATGTGGTCGGGGAAAGGACACCAGAATTGGATAAGCTGATGCAGGTAACCCATGATGCCTTGTATTTGGGAATTGACCAGGCCCAGGTGGGGAACCGAATTGGTGATATTGGAGCGGCAATTCAACACTATGTTGAGGATGAAAATGGTTTTGGCGATGTACGTGAATTCATCGGCCACGGGATTGGACCAACAATGCATGAAAGCCCAGATGTTCCGCATTATGGGGTTGCGGGGAAGGGTGTGCGTCTCCGCCCCGGGATGACAATTACGATTGAGCCCATGGTTAACATGGGAAACTGGAAAGCGATCATGGATGACCCTAACGGCTGGACCGCTCGGACGGCTGATGGAAGCATTTCCTGCCAGTTCGAACATACGATTGCGATTACTAACGATGGGCCTAAGATCTTGACCTCACAAGATTCGGTAACGGATCATGATTATTTATGGGCTAAATCTAATGATTAAGCAAAACTTCCTGTTTTTTATTGCCACTCTGCAGTAAGACTGGTAAAATACGCTTCGTGCTTGTATATGAATTTAACGGGAATACCAATAATTCAAGGTAAGAGGTATTTGACTATGAAGGTTAGAAAAGCAATTATTCCGGCAGCAGGATTAGGAACCCGGTTTTTACCGGCGACAAAAGCAATGCCAAAGGAAATGTTGCCAATCGTTGATAAGCCAACGATTCAGTACATTGTTGAGGAAGCCCGGAAGTCCGGGATTGAAGATATTTTAATTGTTACGGGGAAGAATAAGCGGCCGATTGAAGACCACTTTGATTCTGTTCCGGAACTCGAACAAAACTTAAAAGCTAAAGGGAAGACGAAGATGTTGAAGTTGTTGGAGGAAACAACCGACTTAAATATCTACTTTATCCGGCAGTCACACCCGCGTGGTTTAGGGGACGCCGTTTTAATGGCAAAGGATTTCGTTGGGAACGAACCGTTCGTTGTGATGCTCGGGGATGACCTAATGAAAGATGAGGTTCCGTTGACCAAACAGCTGATGGACCGCTACGAAGAGACAAATGCATCAACGCTGGCCGTAATGAAGGTGCCGCACGAGGAGGTTGATAAGTACGGGGTAATTGATCCGGCTGCTGAAACGAAGCCAGGGTTATATGATGTTCGGCGCTTTGTTGAAAAACCGGCGGTGGAGAAAGCCCCATCGGACTTAGCAATTATTGGACGGTACTTGTTAACGCCGGAAATCTTTGGCATGCTGGAAACCCAGCAGCCGGGGGCTGGAAACGAAATTCAGCTAACCGATGCAATTGATCGGTTGAATAAGGTGCAGCGCGTCTTTGCCCACGAGTTTAAGGGTGACCGGTTTGACGTAGGGTACAAGTTTGGTTACTTGAAAACGTCAATTCAGTTCGGGTTAAAGCACCCTGAAGTGAAGGACGAGTTGGTGTCCTACATTAAGCAGTTAGCGAAGGAACTTTAACGGTGTAAGTAAATAACCGGACGCAATCCCGTGGGAAGGCGTCCGGTTTTGCTGTATAGTCGTAAAATAAGGATGAATTCAAGCGAAGGAAACGATCGTGGCGGAAGTGGTAAAAAAAGACTGAGACGTAACTATGTCTCAGCCTATTTGTTAAATAGAAGGTTACTAATTACTAGATGGTGCAACTTTCACATTCATTAACACTAACCTCACCGTTATCATCGGTAAATGTCCGAACGTAGTAGATGGACTTGCAGCCCTTTGCGTGGGCGTAGTTCCGGAGAATGTTGAGGTCCCGGGTGGTCATCTTGTTGGTACGGCCATCTTTCCACGGGTATAGTCCTTCCGGAATTGTTGAGCGCATGTAAAACGTCATGCTAATCCCCTGATCAACGTGTTCCTGAGCAGCGGCATACATGTCAATCATTTTCCGCATATCAATGTCGTAGGCTGACTGGTAATACGGAAGGGTATCGTTTGAAAGGTACGGTGCCGGGTAGTATACCTTTCCAGTCTTGTTTTCTTGGCGTTCTTCTACAAGATTAATGATTGGCTGAAGGCTTGCCGTTGCGTCGTTAACGTATGAAACAGAACCCGTTGGGGGGATGGCGATCCGATTTTGGTGGTAGAGCCCATCCTTCATTACGACCGCCTTTAACTTAGCCCAATCGTCCTTAGTTGGAATAAAGATTCCCTTAAAGAGGTCCTTAACCTTCGCTGATTGTGGACCCCAGTCCTGGCTAAGATATTTGTCGAAGTAAGTGCCGTCCGCGTACTGACTTTGGTCGAAGTCTTTGAACGTCTCCTGCCGTTCGCGGGCAATTTTATTGGAAGCAACTAGTGTCCAGTAGTTGATCAGCATGAAGTATACGCTGGTAAACTCGATGGCTGCTGGTGAACCGTAGTAGATGTGGTTCTTGGCAAGGTAGCCGTGCAGTCCCATTGCCCCCAGACCGATTGTGTGGGCCACGCTGTTGCCGTAATCGATGGACGGAACAACGTCAATGTTTTCGTTATCGGTAACAAACGTCAACGCCCGAACCATCGTTTCAACGGACTTACCGAAATCAGGGCTTGCCATTAGGTTAACAATGTTGGTGGATCCAAGGTTACAACTAACATCGGTTCCCATTTCCGTGTATTCCTGCTTATTGTTAATCCGGGAAATTTCTTGAGGCTGCATAATTTCTGAGCACAGATTGCTCATGATGATCTTGCCCTTGACCGGATTGGCCCGGTTGGCCACGTCAACGTTCATGATGTACGGATAGCCAGACTCCTGCTGGAGCTTACTAATTTCGGTTTCAAGTTCCCGGGCACGGATTTTCTTCTTAGGGATGTCTGGATTAGCCACCATCTTGTCGTACTCCTTAGTGATGTCAACGTAGGCAAACGGCTTGCCGTAAGCTCGCTCAACTCCCCAAGGATCGAAGAGGTACATGTCCTCGTCCTTTGCGGCTAACTCGTAGAATTTATCCGGAATGACTACCCCAAGAGAAAGAGTCTTTACCCGGACCTTTTCGTCGGCATTTTCTTTCTTTGTTGCCAGGAAAGCCATGATGTCAGGATGGAAAACATTAAGGTAAACTACTCCAGCACCTTGCCGTTGGCCCAATTGGTTAGAGTAGGAAAAGCTGTCTTCAAGGAGTTTCATTACGGGAATTACTCCGGAAGCGGCCCCTTCAATTCCTTTAATGGGCGCACCAGCTCCCCGGAGATTACTCAAGGAAATTCCCACCCCGCCGCCAATTCGGGAAAGCTCTAAAGCGGAGTTAATTGTTCGCCCAATGGAATTCATGTCATCGGTGGTTTGGAGAAGGAAGCAGGAAACCATTTCCCCCCGCCGGGCCCGACCAGCATTCAGAAAGGTTGGGGTAGCCGGTTGGTACCGCTGGGTAACGAGTTCTTCAGCAAGGTCGCAGGCTAATTGTTCATCGCCATTTGCCATGTATAGAGCATTGGCTGCCATCCGATCAATAATTGTTTCTAGGTAATACTCGTTATCGAGCGTCTTCATGGCGTACTGGTTGTAAAATTTGTAGGCGGCCATAAATGACTTGAAGTGGAAGTTAGCCGCATTAAGCTGGGCGTATAACTTCTTAATGAAAGTCATGCTGTACTTCTTTACGAAGGTTTCTTCAAGGTAACCGTTCTTTATAAGGTAGTCGAACCGCTCTTCAAGTGAATTAAAGTGTTTGAGGTTGGGTTCTACGTTTTCTTTAAGGAACGCCTGGAGGGCATCATGATCCTTTTCAAGTTGAATTTTTCCGTTAAGGGGAATGTTGACCTGGTTGTTTAGGTCGTAATACGTTACTTTGTCGCGATCAATTGCAGATAAACTCACTGGTTCCACCACTTTCTTTGGGTTATTAGTTAATTACTAGTTTAAAAAAAGTGAACCAACAACGTGTTCACTTTATTAGTTAAACTTTGCTTTTAATGTAGCATCTTAAACGCCTTATGTGATTATTCAGCAATGACCTGTTGGAGAAGGTCTGGCCGAAAGCCGTTAACAACGGGTTCGGCATCACGTTCAACGACCGGGACGCTTCGGAATCCCTGTTCCTTAAGATAATCAACGTATTCTGGATGATCAGAAATATTTCTTTCCTCAAAGGAAACACCGTGGGACTTAAGAAATTTTTTGGTCATTTTGCACTGAATGCAGTTGTTTTTTGTATATACCGTTAGGCTCATAATCATCATCACCATTTCACTTCTTTTACTTACGTGAACTTAGTATACCGTGTTTTCGGAAAAAAGCAAGGCTAGAACACAAGATATTGTGGATAATAATCAATTAAAATCCGATATATGGTGGATAACGGCTGCGAATAATTCTTGGATTTTGTTGCTTAACGGGGGCGATTTAGCGTATGATAAAAGTATCAAATTTACTGACGGGGTGTCCGAAGGTGACGGAATACTACTACTCAACACAACCAACGGCTGCACATGATGAGCAGACGTTTTCGTTTTCCTTATTAGGAAGTAATTTACGGTTTATTACTGATAGCGGGGTGTTCTCGCGGCGGACCGTTGATTATGGTAGTCGTACTTTACTTACGGCCCTCGAACAAGCGGAGATTACTCCCCGTAAGGTTCTCGATGTAGGGTGTGGGTATGGCCCGCTTGGGATTGCGCTTGCCCGGCGGTTTCCTGCTAGCAGGGTGACAATGAGTGACGTTAACGAGCGGGCATTAGCGCTTGCCCGGCGGAACGCCGCTGCAAATCATGTGAAGAACGTAATGATTTGCCAGTCGGATGGTTATGCGATGCTTTCCGCAACGGATTACGATTTGGTTGTTACTAACCCGCCGGTCCGGGCGGGGAAAAAGGTTGTTCATGAAATTTTGGCTGGTGCATTTGATCACCTTGTTTCTGGGGGAGCGTTATATGTTGTATTGCAGAAGAAACAGGGAGCTCCGTCAGCTAAGAAATTAATGGAAACAACGTTTGGAAATTGCCAGGTTGTTTTGAAACAAAAGGGCTACTACGTGTTAAGGAGTGAGCGGTAATGGCATTAATGGCAAATGAACAGGCAAAGTTCATGCAAGAAGCTCTCTATGAAGCCCAAAAAGCTGCTGCCATTGGGGAAGTGCCGATTGGGTGCGTAGTAGTACGGGATGGACGGGTTATCGGTCGGGGCCATAACCTCCGTGAGCACAGTGAAGATGCGACAATGCATGCTGAGATCATGGCAATTCAGGAGGCAAATGCGGCATTGGACAGCTGGCGGCTGGTTGATTGTGATTTGTTTGTGACCCTTGAGCCATGCCCGATGTGTTGTGGAGCCATAATAAATTCCCGGATTCGGGGGGTTTACTACGGTGCGTCAGACAAGAAAGCAGGGGCGGCGGGCACCCTGATGAACTTGCTGAATGATTCCCGTTTTAATCATCAAGCTGAGGTATATCCGGGAGTGCTGCAAGAGCAGTGTGCCGCTCGGTTAACGCAGTTTTTCCAAGAAGTGCGGCGGAAGCAGCGATTAGCTCGGCGCTGGGCGAAGCGGGAAGATTAAGACTGGCTTTTTGGGGAGTTTTCATGTATCATAGACTTTGCCGCAAGGCCTTAGGACAATGTTGTCCTTACGAACCGTGTCAGGTCCGGAAGGAAGCAGCACTAAGTTTGGTTCAGCATGTGTCCTAAGTTGATATGAATGAGAACTCCCGGTTCGTCCTCGGACCGGGAGATTTTTGTCCTCAACGTACATATTCTATATTAACGGAGCAAGGAGGAAAAACATGGCTTACCAAGCACTTTATCGGGTATGGCGGCCCCAACGGTTTGCGGATCTAGTCGGGCAGCAGTTAGTTACCCAAACACTGCGGAATGCACTGGCAACCAAGCAAACATCCCATGCATACCTGTTTACCGGGCCCCGGGGAACCGGGAAGACATCCGCGGCTAAGATTTTTGCCAAGGCCATTAACTGTCATCACCAGCAGGATGGTGAGCCGTGTAACGAGTGTATTACTTGTAAGGCGATTACGAACGGAACGCTGAGCGATGTAATCGAAATTGATGCGGCCTCTAATAACGGAGTTGAGGAAATTCGAGATATCCGGGATAAGGCTAAATATGTACCAACAGAGGCTGACTATAAGGTATATATCATTGACGAAGTTCATATGTTATCGACCGGAGCGTTTAATGCGCTGCTAAAAACGTTGGAGGAACCCCCGGAGAACGTGGTCTTTATCCTCGCAACAACGGAACCCCAAAAGATTCCGGCGACGATTATTTCCCGGACCCAGCGGTTTGATTTTCACCGCATTAAGCCTCAGGTGATTTTGGAGCGGATGAAGATGATCCTTGAGCAAAAGGAAATTACTGCTGACGCGGCTGCCCTGAAGGTGATTGCCCAGGCGGCGGATGGTGGGATGCGGGACGCATTGAGCATCCTTGATCAAGTTATCTCGTTTGGGGACAACGAAGTAACCCTAGAAAACGCCTTGATGGTGACGGGCAGTGCTACGCAACAGGATTTGGACGATTATGTGGCCGCGGTAATTGGCGGGGAAACGGCGGTTGCGCTGACATTAATTCATAAGTTACTTGATGAGGGTAAGGATGCCCAACGGTTGGTTGAGGACGTTCTTTTGTATTGCCGGGATTTAATGCTTTACCGTCAGGCCCCAGAAGAAGCCTCCTACCTTGAATTGGGGCGGCTAAGTGAGCACTTCAAGGAGTTGGCTTCCCAAATTGAATCGGAGCGGCTTATCACGATGATTGATATTTTGAATGAAGAGCTAGAGGCCATGCGGTTTAGCATTCATGCCACCGTTTACCTGGAGGTAATGACGGTTAGGTTAGCACAATCTCAGTCAACTAGCGATAAACAATCGCTTGCAGCCGCATCGAATACCGAATTAACGGAGCTTCAGCAGCAGGTTAAGCACCTCCAACAGCAACTCGCTGCACTTCAATCCGGGAAGGACCAAACATCTCATGGAAGTAAGTCCGCTCCGACTAAATCACAGCCAGAAGCACCCATTAAAGTGGATATGGCTGCTGTTACCAGCGTGTTGGACGGAGCTACGCGTCAAGCCCGGGATGAGGTCTTGCGGGAATGGGATAACCTGCCTGCTCAAATGAACGCACAACATGCGGCCTACGTGCGTACCCTTACGCCCCTTGCAGCGGGGCACGAACGGATTCTATTAGGTTGCAAGTACGATTACTTGTATCAGCGGATGGAAGTGCAGGATTTTCCGGCAACCCTTGCGACTACGTTGGCGGAGCTGTTAGGTTACTACCCAACGGTTGTGATTCTACCAGTATCGCAGTGGGGTCAGGTGCGCCAGGATTATTATGCCAAGCATAAGCAAAAACAATCTCGGTCAGATGCCACCGTGCCGGCGGCAGCCAAGCAAGCGCAACCGGAAGCGGTGACGAAAGCGCAGCAGCTTTTTGGTGATGCGGTTACCGTAAGAGACGATTAATGTTGATAATAATGAACTAATGAAGGGATGAACTAAAATGCGTGGAATGGGCCAAATGCCTAATATGCAAAACATGATGAAGCAGGTTCAGCGGATGCAAAAACAGATGCAGGCCGATCAAGAAAAACTAACGACAACAACTTTTACCGGGAAGGCAGCAAACGATATGGTAACGGTGACGTTTACTGGTGACCGGCAGATGAAGGATATTGTAATTAAACCAGAAGCCGTTGATCCTGACGATGTAGAGATGTTGCAAGACCTTGTCTTAATGGCGGTAAATGATGCAATGCAGCAGATTGATCAGCAAACCCAGCAGGCTTTAGGCCAGTACGCTAATAAGTTACGGTAGGAAGGGGGGGTGGCCGTGCAGTATCCAGAACCAATTGCCCGGTTGATTGACAATTATATGAAGTTACCGGGAATCGGGAGTAAAACAGCAGAACGGTTAGCGTTCTATACCCTTGACATGGATAATGACGACGTCACGGCGTTTTCCCAGGCGTTAGTTGCCGCTAAGCGGGATATTCACTACTGTTCGGTCTGTGGTAACATAACCGCAAGTGATCCGTGTGCGGTGTGCCAAGACAAGACACGGGACCAGGACCAAGTTATCGTGGTTGAGCAGCCTAAGGATGTGATGGCGCTTGAAAAAATGAACGAATATCACGGGTTGTATCATGTATTGCATGGAGTCCTTTCACCGATTGACGGAAAGGGCCCTGAAGATATTAATATTCGGAGCCTGGTAACCAGGTTACAGCAAAATGAGCAGATCAAGGAAGTAATTTTAGCAACTAACGCCACGCCGGAAGGGGAAGCCACGGCGATGTACATTGCTCGGCTTGTTAAACCAGCAGGGATTAAGGTAACCCGGCTAGCCCATGGGTTGGCGGTTGGAAGTGACATTGAATATGCGGATGAAATGACGCTCTTTAAGGCGCTTGAGGGCCGGCAAGAATTATAATTAGGTAAAGAAGCAAGAAGATAGGATTGGAAAGTTTGACGATGGCAGACAAGTTAACCGGAACATTTGTAACGTTAGAGGGAATTGACGGTTCGGGCAAAACGAGTGTTCTGCGGCAGATTGTTGCCTACCTGGCAGCACATCTCCCCGCTGAACAGTATGTAATTACCCGGGAACCCGGGGGAAATAGTATTTCCGAAGCAATTCGGCAGGTGATTTTAGATCCCCGGAATACGGGGATGGACGCGCGCACGGAAGCCTTGTTATACGCTGCTTCTCGCCGGCAATACCTGGTAGAAACGGTGTTACCGGCGTTGCGGGCTGGAAAACTGGTAATTTCTGACCGGTACGTTGATAGTTCCTTAGTATACCAGGGAAGTGGGCGCCATCTAGGAACTGACTCGGTACGGCAAATCAATGCATTTGCAACGGATGGATTAATGCCGCAGTTAACGTTATACTTTGATATCGATCCGGCTGAAGGGTTGGCTCGAATTAACAGTCACCGTGCTGGTGAGAAGGTTGACCGGCTCGATCGGGAGCGGCTGCAATTTTATCAGGATACGCGGAATGCCTACCTTAAATTGGCCGCCCAGGAACCAAACAGAATTGTAACGTTGGATGCAAGCCAGCCGTTAGCGGCAGTGACAAAACAGGCTTTAGCGGTAATGCAGACACGCCTTGCCAACTTGCAGTAAGGAGGGCAAATTGACGATTCCGGTGACAACTAAACATCCTCACCTAACGGCGCATTTTGCTCGGTTAGCGCGGGAAAAAAAGCTCGCCCACGCGTATTTATTTACGGGCGCTACCGGAGCAGGGAAGACCGCGTTGGCCCGGTGGGTTGCTCAGGCGTGTTTATGTGCTCGTTCTCGTGTAGATGGGCAACCATGCGGGCAATGTGACGAGTGCGTGCGAATCCAACAAGACGAGCACCCCGATGTTTTACACATTGTACCGGATGGGCAAACCATTAAGGTCAATCAAATTCGGTTTCTGCGCAGTGAATTTAGTAAGAGTGGGGTTGAAGGACTTCAAAAGTTCTTCATTATTAGTGAAGCGGAAAAAATGACCGCCAGCGCAGCCAATAGTTTGTTAAAGTTTTTGGAAGAACCTTCCGGGCAGGTGACGGCGTTTTTATTAAGTGCGCACCCGCAGCAAATTTTGACAACGATTGTTTCTCGCTGTCAGGTGGTAAAGGTGGCTCCGCCGACGGTTACTCAGCTTAGGGCAGTGTTACGGGAGGCGGGCGCGCCCGAGGATTTTCAAACACTTTTACCGTTGATTACACGGGATCAACAAGTTGCTATGCGATTAGCGGGTGATCCGGCAATTCCTAAATTAATCACGGCAATCAAGCAGTGGTTTACCCGGATTTGTCAGGGCGATTATCGGGCATTTGTGGCCGTCCAAACCCGGCTTATCCCAGAAACGCCAACGTCAGAACTGCGATCCGTGGCCGTGGCCCTAGTTGTTCAGCTTACCCGTGCGCTTCTCCTTACCGCTGTATCCGCCCGGGATGAAGTTCCGGTTTTCCCGGATTTAGTTCCTTTATTTAAACGGGTAGCTGCCCGGGTTTCACAAGAACAGCTTACAGTAGGGGTAACGGCGGCTCTCGGGGTCTCCCGGCAATTAGCTGCGAACGTTTCGTTTCAGAACGCCTTTGAGGGGTTAACATTACGGTTAATTACCGTATTGCATTAGGAAGGTGATCCGATGGAAAAAAAGGAATTATATGACAGTTTTGATCAACTAACAGCGGCTTTAAACCAGATAACGGCGACAGTTGAAAAGTTAAAGAACGCAACTGCCGCTGCCATCGAAAAGAATGCGGAATTGGAGATTGAAAATGAACACCTCCACGAACGATTAGCCGAGCTGGGGCAGCAGGAGAATACTAGTGAACAGGCAGTAACGGGGCAAATGACCCAGTCACGGCGAAACCTTGAACGTTTGTATAATGAAGGGTTTCATGTTTGCAATAACTTTTACGGTAAACGACGGAAAAATGATGAACCGTGTGCCTTTTGTGTTACTTTAATTTACGGGGAGCAACGCGCATGATTAGGCAAACGAGTAGTTTTCAGGAGGCCCCAACGGGAAAGTTGTATTTAGTACCAACCCCTATTGGTAATCTTGGTGATATGACACCACGGGCCGTTCAGGTTCTTCAGAATGTTGATTTGATTGCAGCGGAGGATACTAGGAATACCCAGCGACTTCTTAATCACTTTGAGATTACGACTCCCCAGATTAGTTTTCATGAATATAACACCCAGGAACGGATCCCTCAGTTAGTTGCAAAGCTCCAAGCAGGAAAAAGCATCGCACAGGTAAGTGATGCGGGAATGCCCTCGATTAGTGATCCGGGCCGGGAACTGGTTGCGACGTGCACGCAACAGGAGATCCCGGTAATTTCCCTTCCAGGGCCCAATGCAGCGCTGACCGCCCTGATTGCTTCCGGAATTGCTCCGCAACCGTTTCTTTTTTATGGCTTTTTACCCCGTAAAAAAGGGGCGTTGGCAACGGCAATTGCACAGCTTGCGGACGAGCGGCCAACGTTGATTTTTTACGAGGCTCCCCATCGGTTAGCTAAAACGCTAACCGCCCTTGCGGAGGGGTTAGGCGCAAAGCGTCCTGTGTGCTTGTGCCGGGAATTAACAAAGCGGTACGAGGAATTTTTACGAGGAACGTTGGCGGATGCTGTTCAGTGGGCGAAGGACGCCACAATCCGGGGAGAATTTGTTATTATTGTAGCTGGAAATGAGCAGACTGTTCGTAAAATTCCGCAGGGGCAAGGCTCTTTAACCGAGCAGGTTGACCGGTTGATTACCAGCGAGCATATCCGGCCGACCGATGCGATTAAACGGGTTGCTAAGCAAAACGGGTTAAAAAAACAGGCGGTTTATAATGAATATCACGGGTTAAACAAGGAGTAGTACATGGCAGGGAAGATTTATTCGTATCATCACCGGATTGTTGATTATGAAGTGAGTGTAACGGGCAACGTTAAACTGACAACGTTGCTTAACTTATTAATGTTGGCATCGGAACAGCAGAGTACCGAACTTGGGGTGGGGGCAGCCCAAGTTCAGGCGCGTGGTTTAGGGTGGATTGTCACCCAGCACGACCTGCACGTAACCCGGTGGCCTCATTACGACGAGACCATTATGATTTTTACCCAGGCAACGGCGTATAATAAATATTTTTGTTACCGTGACTTTTGGATTGAGGACGAACAGGGGACAGAAATTGTCCGGATGCACACGGTCTTTGTGTTAATCGATCTGGATAAGCGAAAGATCGTTCCGGTAGCGGCTGACTTAGTTGATATTTTTCAAGCGGATAAGGTCCGGCGCGGGGAACGTATCACCAACCCCGCAAAGGTGGCAACTCCGGATGCTGTAAAGAATTACGCAATTCGGTTTACTGACTTGGACTTGAACCGCCACGTGCATAACACAAATTACTTTGACTGGATGACGGACGCTCTTGACCGGGAGTTTTTACTTCAGTATGAGCCAGCGCGGGTTAACATTAAGTACGAAAAGGAACTGCACTATGGTGATATCGCGCGCAGTGAGGTTCAGTTTATTAGTGACGATCATCTTAAGACGGCCCATCAGATTAAGAACGGTGATGAGATCAGTTGTATTGCTGAAATTGAGTGGCGGCCAATCAGGGCTGGCAAGGGTGATCATGAATGAAAAGCTTAGCGATTGATACGTCTAATATGCCCTTGACGGTGGCAGTGCTTGATGATGAACGGCTTCTCGCAACAATGACAGCGACTGTGCAGCGGGATCATGGGGCTAGTTTGATGCCCGTAATTGCGACGTTGCTTGAACGGGCGGCGGTTTCGATTGATAAAATCGATCGGTTTGTCGTGGCGGCCGGACCGGGATCATATACTGGCTTGCGGATTGGGGTAACCACTGCCAAAACGTTGGCGACAACGCTAAACCGAGAGCTGGTTGGTGTATCTAGTTTGCGGGAATTGGCGGCTGGGTACCAGCTTGATCAGCACCGGCTAATCGTGCCGGTGTTTGATGCGCGGCGGAATAACGTATTTGCTGGGGCATACCAGTGGCACCGAGAGCAGTTAACGGAGGTAATTCCAGACCAACATATTTCGCTGGTTGACTTAGCAACGGCTATTCGGGATGAAGACTACGTATTTGTTGGAAGCGATTGCTGGAAGCTTCATGATCAACTCGTTGATCTGTTTGGCCGCGATGTTCATGTTGCTCCAGCGCAATTTAATTATCCACAAGCGTATATTTTAGGGCTTTTGGGCCGGCAAATGGCGCCGGTAGCAAACGTTGATGCGTTTGTTCCGCGGTATCTGCGGTTGACCCAGGCTGAAGCTGATTGGTACCAGCAACATCCAGAGGAAAAGGGGCACCTAACCAACTATGTGGAAAAATATTAAACAATTAACGACCGCCATTACTCAGCGCCGCCAGCGACGGGAAGCACTGGAATTTCAGAATCACGATGTGCAGGTTGAACACGATAATTACTTGGTTTGCCGGGCGGTTGTTCCGGATATTCCGGAAATGATTACGCTCGAACAGGCGATTTTTCATGGACACGCGCCGTGGTCGGCTTCTCAGTTAGAGCGGGAATTAAACGACCGTCAACATTACATGTACCTTGCATTCCGGCACGATGACCGGTTAGTTGCTTTTGCCGGGTGCCGGTTTGACTTAGTAAGCGGAATGGCTGATATTACGCGAATTGCTGTTCTTCCTCAATACCTTCACCGGGGAGTGGGGGAACGGTTGATTCGGGGCCTAACGCGGGAGGCCCAACAACACGGATGTCAGCAAATTAAGCTTGCGGTAAAGGAGACGAATACCGACGAACAGCACCGGTATGCCCGCGTTGGTTTTGGCAAACGACGGACGGTTAAAAATTACTATAAGTTAACCGACCACGAAGCCGAGGATGCGATTGAAATGCAGTACGATAAGGGAGACCAGTCATAATGGGGAAACGGACCTTGATTTTAGCCTTTGAATCAAGTTGTGATGAAACAAGCGTTGCGGTTATTGAAAATGGCGCGACGATTCTTTCTAATGTTGTTGCTACTCAAATCAAGAGTCATCAGCGTTTCGGGGGAGTTGTTCCGGAAGTTGCTAGTCGCCACCATATCGAACAAGTCACGTGGTGTTTGAACGCGGCAATGCAGGAGGCTCACGTTACCTACGATGATTTAACGGCGGTGGCTGTAACATACGGTCCAGGTCTAGTGGGGGCGCTTTTAGTTGGGGTGGCTGCCGCTAAGGCGGTGGCGTTTGCTCACCACTTGCCGTTGATTCCAGTGAACCACATGGCTGGACACATCTATGCGGCCCGGTTTGCGGGGAGGATTAAGTTTCCGGCGTTAGCGTTGCTTGTTTCCGGTGGGCACACTGAATTAGTGTGGTTAGAAGAAGAGGGTTCCTTTGTTATTATTGGAGATACCCGGGATGACGCAGCCGGCGAGGCGTACGATAAGGTAGGACGCGTTTTAGGAGTTGCGTATCCAGCAGGGAAGGAACTAGATATGATGGCCCACCAGGGGTGTGATACGTTTAATTTTCCCCGGGCGATGTTGCAAGAAGATAACCTTGACTTTAGCTTTAGTGGATTAAAGAGTGCGTTTATTAATACGGTGCACCATGCTGATCAGGTAGGTGAACAGCTTTCACGAGACGACCTTGCAGCTAGTTTCCAACAGGCCGTTGTAGACATTCTTGTGACGAAAACCACGCGGGCTCTTCACCAGTACCCGGCAACCCGGCAATTGATTCTAGCTGGTGGCGTGGCTGCAAACACGGGGTTGCGTAGTCAATTAACGGCGGCCATGCAGGCTTTTCCGCAGGTGGAACTTTTGCAAGCACCGTTACAGCTGTGTGGTGATAATGCTGCGATGATTGGTGCGGCTGGGACGATGCTTTACCGTCATGGGGTGCGGGCGGGCCTTGATCTTAATGCCGACCCGGCCCTTGAGTTCCCGTACTTAGATGAAATTGAAGGGTGATCGTAAAAAACAGACGAGCACGTGGAAGTTGATCATTTTTCCATGCTCGTCTGTTTTAGTGTATACCAAAGCTGCTGATCTATTGTTCGTCCTCTTCAAGGGCTAATGCCGCTTCTTCCCACTCTTGTTCAGCCTCTTTGAGTTGTGGAACAATGGTATCGAGTTGTTTTTGTAGGTCCGTTAGTTTTCCAAGATCATTACTATGTGTAGCCATCTCCTTTTCAAGTTCATCTTTTTGGGCTTCAAGGGTAGCCATCTGCTTTTCCGCCTGCTGTACGGCCCGCTCTAACTTCCGGTGAGCCCGTTGCTGGGCTTTTTGGGTGGCGAAGTCCTGCTTGCTATTTGTTGCTGGAGTGGTTGCCTTAAAAGCCGGAGCAACCTCTTTGGCCTGAGCGGCTTGAAGGTGAGCTTGTTCGTCCCGTTTTTGAACGTAGTAATCGTAGTCTCCAAGGTAAAGCGTACTTCCAGTCGGGGCGAGTTCTAAGACGTTAGTGGTGACCTGATTAATGAAGTACCGGTCGTGGGAAACCATTAACACGGTTCCTGAAAAATCCTTAACCGCTTGTTCTAGAACTTCTTTACTTTCAATGTCGAGGTGGTTGGTTGGTTCATCAAGGACCAGCAGGTTATCGTGGTTTAAGGCGAGCTTAGTAAGTAAAAGGCGCGCTTTTTCTCCCCCGGAGAGGTTGACAACCTTTTTTTGGACATCGTCACCGCTGAAAAGGAAACTCCCTAAAACGGAGCGAATATCCCGTTCCAGCATTGTTCGGTGATCGTCCCATACTTCATCGAGAACGGTTTTATCGGCGTGCAGGACCTGGTGCTCCTGGTCGTAGTACCCCACGGTTACGTTTGTTCCGCGGGTGGCACTACCGTGAATGAACGGAATTATGCCCAAGATACTTTTAAGTAGGGTGGATTTTCCCGTTCCGTTCGGTCCGACGATGGTTAGGACCTGATGTTTTTTTAATTCAAAGTCAATGGGGGCGGCTAATTGATGCCCATTATAGCCAATTGCGGCGTCCTTTACCGTTAGAACGATATTGCCACTTTCCTTTTCTGGGGTAAACGTAAACCGCATGGTTCGTTCACTGCTAGCGGGTTTATCCAGGCGTTCCATTTTTTCTAATTGTTTCCGGCGGCTTTGGGCTCGTTTGGTGGTTGAGGCCCGGACGATGTTTTTATTGACAAACTCCTCCATTTCATGGATTTTTGCCTGTTGTTTTTCGTAGGCCTTCCACGCAGCTTTCTGCCGGTTGGCGCGTTCTTTAACGTACTGGGAGTAGTTCCCGGTGTAGTGGGTGCTGGTGCCATTTTCAATTTCGTAAACCTGATTTACAATCCGGTCAAGGAAATACCGGTCGTGGGAAACAATTAGCAAAGCCCCCTGGTACGATTGAATGTAGTTTTCCAACCAGGTAAGCGTGGCAATGTCGAGGTGATTGGTTGGTTCGTCAAGAATCAGCAGATCTCGTTTTTCGAGCAAAAGCTTTGCCAAAGCTAATCGCGTCTTTTGCCCCCCAGAGAGGGTGTCGACCGGGCGGTCATAATCCTCGGAGAAAAATTTAAATCCGGTGAGAACGGACTTAATCTCTGTTTCGTAACCGTAGCCATTTTGTTCCTTAAAATCGTGTTGTAGCTGATCGTAGTGGTTGAGGAGTTGTTGGTATTGGGGGGCGGTCGGATCCGTTGGGGGATTAGCTATTTGTTCCTCTAACTGGTGAATTTCCGCCTCCATTTTTTGAAGGGGAGCAAACACGCTTAACATTTCATCATATAAGGTGCGCCCCGACGATAAGCCAGCGTTTTGGGCAAGATAACCGATGGTGAGGTCCTTACGCCGAATAATTTGCCCTTCATCTGGTTCAGCTTCCCCCGTTAGCATCTTGATTAGGGTGGATTTGCCCGCACCATTTCGGCCGACTAATGCAATCCGGTCGCCGTCTTGAATATCCAGGTTAACGTTGTGGAAAAGGGTATCAGCCCCAAAGTGGCGGGCAACTTTTTGTGCTTGGAGCAGTATCATGGTATGCATCCTTTCGTTCAGAGTAATAATCCTATTCATTTTAGCATACGTTTTTCGAAAGACGTATAAAGAGATTGTGAAATTATCAGGTTAATTCGTATTAATATCAACGTTTATGTTATAGTTGCTTGTGAAGACTAATTGAAGGGAGTTTCATGGAATGGCAAAAATTCCACAGGCAACTGCGCGGCGGTTACCCATTTACTACCGTTATCTTAATTTTCTTAAGGATGCGGGGAAAGAACGGGTTTCTTCAACGGAACTTGCCGAGGCGGTTAAGATTGATTCAGCAACAATTCGGCGGGATTTCTCGTACTTTGGCGCTCTTGGGAAACGCGGGTACGGGTACCATGTTGATAGTTTACTAGCATTTTTTAAGAAGACCCTAAGTCAAGATAAGTTAACAAACGTGGCGTTAATTGGGGTTGGAAACTTGGGGCACGCGCTCCTTAATTTTAATTTCCATCAGAGTAACAACGTGCGGATCAGTGCAGCATTTGATATCAACGATGATATTACCGGAACAATCCAAAATGGGGTGCCGGTTTATCCGATGGCGGATATGCAAGAGCAGTTGACTATTCAGCAAATTGAGGTGGCGATCCTCACGGTGCCGGCATCCGTTGCTCAAAACGTTGCTGACCAGATGATTGCAGCGGGGGTGAAGGGAATTTTGAACTTTACCCCGATGCGAATTGCGGCGCCGGAAACGGTTCGAATTCAGAACGTGGATTTGACGAACGAATTGCAGACACTAATCTACTTCCTGGATCATTTTGGGCCGAAGAAGGATGAAGAATAATAATTGTAAGGAAGAACATTAAAAACGTGTTCCAAGCAGGTGGTTAAGAACCAATTATTTGGAACACGTTTTTTTATATTTTTTGAAGCATTGATTTAAATTGGAATGTAAGGCGGGGATTATGTGAAAATACTGCAACTTTTCGGATAAAGTCAATACTGAGTTTTTTAGCATCAAGATTTTTAATTGTACTAACGTTTTTATGCATTAGTGATTCGGGCAAAATTGTCACAAATTGTGAAGTCATAATTAACTTTATTAACGCTTCACTGTAATCGACTTCGTGAATTTCTGGTAGTGAAAGTCCCAATTTTCTAAAAATTTGAACTATTCTTGAATGAATAGGACAGTACTGTGGATACATTAGTAATTGAAGTTGTTGAAGATCTTTGGGGGTAACCATTGAAGCGGAAATTGATTGAAGAACAGCAGTTTGCCCAACAACATAATAGGGTTCTTCGTATAAAGTATTACTAAAAATTTGTCCGTGAAGTTGGTCACTGAACGCTTCATCCATAAAAATGACATCAAGTTGCTCCTGGTTAAATGGGGTAATTAATTCATATATTTTATTTGTTGATACATATTTATGTGTTTCTGAAATAATCTTAAGTAACTGGTGGGAATCAAAAGCGGTAGCGATACTATCAAGTGTCCCCACCTTAATATTGTTAAGTGGTGGGGTGGATTTATCGGATGAAAAATAAAAGAGCTTTTGGATAGCCGTAACTATCTTACGAGCCTTAGAATAAAACTCTTTACCGTCATCCGTTAAAGAAACTCCCTGAGATGTCCGGTTTAGCAATTGATGGTTAACTAATTCTTCAAGATGGGTAATTTTTTTACTGATAGCTGGTTGTGATATTAAAAGGCATTCACTTGCTTTATTAATACTGCCACAATCACAAACGGTAATGAAGGTAGTTAGGTTTTCAATATTTAGTGGTGGTAATTGCATCGAGAACTCCTTTAGTATTATAACAATAGGTTATAACAGATATTATACATTGATTCTTCCTGATGGGAAATAATCACCGTACAATTAATGATGTTGAAAAAAGCGCGTTATTTTCAATTAG
Organism: Ligilactobacillus sp. LYQ139; assembly: GCF_045033025.1. Classification (NCBI taxonomy): domain Bacteria; kingdom Bacillati; phylum Bacillota; class Bacilli; order Lactobacillales; family Lactobacillaceae; genus Ligilactobacillus; species Ligilactobacillus sp. LYQ139. Next base: position 66,120 of record NZ_JBJFZW010000006.1, on the reverse strand, counting down.
AAATTTAATAAGGGTGATTAGGAGTTGAAATCAAAAAGTGCGGGACTGTTGATGTGCTTGATTGCTGTGTTAGCGTGGGGCGGGATGTTTCCAATTATGGAGCCAGCGCTGCGGATATTGGATCCATTTTACTTTACACTTTTACGGTATGGTTCTGTAGCCGTTATTTTTGCGGGTTTACTGTTAGTTATTGAAGGGCCAAAAGCGTTTAAGCCGGAAAAACATGGCATTAAATTATGGCTGTTGGGAACAGCGGCGTTTGCGGGATTTAGTTTTTTAGTATTTTTAGGTCAAAAACTTGCAGGACCTTCTGGATCAGTTATTGCATCTGTGATGATGGCAATTCAACCATTACTTGGAGTCATTGTTGCATGGGTGTGGCACCGGGTAAAACCACCAATTTTTTCGTTAGTTGCAATGGTTGTAGCAGCAATCGGTGTATTTATGGTTGTAACGAAGGGGAATATTGGGTCGTTATTGCGGGGAAGTAATACGCTGATTGCTGCAGGATTGATTTTGTTAGGTGCCTTGTGTTGGGTAATTTATACTGCTGGCGGGGCTGATTTTAGCAAATGGTCAATTTTGAGATATTCTGCTTTAACCACTATCTATGGGATGATTTCGGTAGTAGTTATTATCGCATTAGCAACGTCAGTTGGGTGGCTTCGCCTACCAACGATTCATCAAATTCAAGGAGTAAGTGGTGCGTTAGTTTATATGGTTGTCCTAGCGGGTGTGGTTGCTGTGTTTGCTTGGAACTTTGGAAATAGGATAGTCGGTTCAATCAATGGAATTTTGTTTATGAACCTCGTTCCCGTGACGTCGTTTATTATCAGCGTGCTAGGAGGCTACCATATTTCTTCATTTGAATTGATTGGATGCTTGCTTACGATTGTTGCATTAATCGTTAATAATTTGTGTAACAGAAGAAAGGCAGAAGCTAAGAATTATTTAGAGGAGGAAGGATAATATGACAGTAAAGATTGGGATTAATGGCTTTGGGCGAATTGGCCGGTTAGCATTGCGCCGGTTAATTACTTCGGATATGAACAACGTCGAGGTTGTTGCAATTAACGATTTAACTTCACCGCAACAGTTGGCTAAGTTACTCAAGTACGATACGATTCACGGGTGTTTAAATAACGTTGAAATTAACGCTGATGAGAAGGCATTGTTTATTAATGGTAAGCGAGTGAGCGTCTATGCTTACCCTGATGCAGCTAAAATTCCGTGGGTTAACCAGGATGGCGTTGAAATTGTTTTAGAATGCTCTGGATTCTATACTTCTGAAATTAAAGCGCAGGCCCATTTAAAAGCTGGGGCAAAAAAAGTATTGATCTCTGCTCCAGCGGGAGATGTTAAGACAGTTGTATACAACGTTAATCATAATATTTTGAATGAATCAGATACAATTATTTCAGCTGGATCATGCACTACTAATAGTTTGGCGCCGTTGGCGTACTTCTTGAATCAGGACTTTGGAATCAAGTTGGGAACAATGACAACCGTGCATGCTTACACGGCATCCCAAAAATTACAGGATGGGCCCAATAATAATCCGCGGTCAGCGCGGGCTGCAGCAGAGAATACCGTGCCGCATTCAACGGGGGCGGCGAAGGCAATTGGACGGGTCATTCCAGAATTAGCTGGACGATTGAAAGGACACGCGCAGCGGGTGCCAGTAGTTGATGGGTCAATTACTGAGTTGGTTACTGTTCTAAATAAAAAAGTGACGGCTGATGAAATTAATGAGACATTAAGAAAACATACCGTTGACAACCCATCATTTGGTTTTAACGATGATGAGATTGTATCTTCAGATGTGATTGGTACGACGTTTGGCGGTATTTTTGATCCAACCCAAACAGAAGTGACCACGGTTAACGATTTACAATTGGTTAAGACGGTATCGTGGTACGACAACGAATACGGGTTTGTTTGCCAAATGATCCGGACGCTTGGAGTTCTCGCTAATCTAACTAAAGCAAATAATTAGTCTTCTTTAATTAGCAGGGGTTATGGAAACGTAGCCCCTGCTTTACGTTTAAAAGCTAATTAGCACTCTCTCGTGAAGAGTGATAAAAAAGCTTGCACTTCATGGTAAAAGTGTGTAGTATATGAATTGTAGGTTAGCACTTACCAATGATGAGTGCTAAATAAATCATTTGGAGGGATAGCTTGTGCTTAAGCCATTAGGAGATCGCGTAATCTTAAAAGTAGAAGAAGAAAAAGAGCAAACGGTTGGGGGCATCGTTTTGGCAAGCAATGCCAAGGAAAAGCCGCAGACCGCGAAGGTGGTTGCTGTTGGTGAAGGGGTGACCCTTGAAAACGGCACGACGGTTGCACCGAAAGTTAAGGAGGGTGATACGGTTCTCTTTGACAAGTACGCTGGAACCGAAGTTAAGCATGATGGTGAATCATACTTAGTTGTCCACGAAAAGGACTTAATGGCCATCGTTGACTAATTGTCAGCGGTGATGATGAACTTAAAATCTAACACATGAGGTGATATGACAATGGCTAAGGAAGTTAAGTTTGCAGAAGATGCACGTAAGAAGATGTTAGCTGGGGTTGACAAACTAGCTGACACGGTTAAGTCAACGATCGGGCCAAAGGGGCGGAACGTTGTGCTAGAACAGTCCTATGGTTCTCCAACAATCACGAACGACGGGGTAACAATTGCTAAGGCGATTGAATTGGAAGACCACTTCGAAAATATGGGTGCTAAACTTGTGGCTGAAGTTGCTTCAAAGACCAACGACATTGCCGGTGACGGAACGACAACTGCAACGGTTTTGACACAGGCAATTGTAAACGCCGGGATGAAGAACGTTACGGCTGGTGCTAACCCTGTCGGAATTCGGAAGGGAATCGAAGAAGCAACGGATGTTGCTGTTAAGGCGCTACATGAACAGTCTCACAAGGTTGAATCAAAGAGTGATATTGCGCAGGTTGCTTCAATTTCGGCCGCTAACGAAAAGGTTGGGGAATTAATCTCGAACGCCATGGAAAAGGTTGGTAAGGACGGGGTTATTACCATCGAAGAGTCAAAGGGGATTGACACCACCCTCGACGTTGTTGAAGGAATGCAGTTTGATCGTGGTTACCTATCACAGTACATGGTAACGGATAACGACAAGATGGAAGCAGATCTGGACAACCCGTACATTTTAATTACGGACAAGAAGATTTCAAACATCCAGGAGATTATGGATCTGTTGCAGCAGATTGTTCAGCAGGGACGGTCGTTATTAATCATTGCTGATGATGTTGACGGTGAAGCACTTCCGACACTTGTTTTGAATAACATTCGGGGGACGTTTAAGGCCGTTGCTGTTAAAGCACCTGGCTTTGGTGATCGGCGGAAGGCAATGTTAGAAGATATCGCTATTCTGACGGGAGCAACGGTTATTACGGATGACCTTGGGCTTCAATTGAAGGACGTTACGCTTGATCAGTTGGGTTCAGCTGGTAAGGTAACCGTTACGAAGGAAAACACGACGATCGTTGAGGGCGCTGGTGCTAAGGATGCCATCGACGAACGGGTTGACCAAATTCGGAAGCAGATTGGGAAAGCATCATCTGATTTTGATAAGGAGAAGCTCCAAGAACGGCTAGCTAAGTTAGCTGGTGGGGTTGCTGTAATTAAGGTTGGCGCTGCAACCGAGACTGAACTGAAGGAACGGAAGTACCGGATTGAGGATGCTTTAAACGCCACGCGGGCTGCCGTTGAAGAAGGTTTTGTTCCTGGAGGTGGAACGGCACTTGTTAACGTGATTGACAAGGTGGCTGCCATCAAGGAAAACGGCGACGTTCAGACAGGGGTTAACATCGTTAAGCGCGCCCTTGAAGAACCGGTACGGCAGATTGCTGAAAACGCTGGTTTAGAAGGCTCTGTTATCGTTGAGAAGTTGAAGGAGCAAAAGCCAGGTGTTGGGTTTAACGCTGCAACCGGCGAATGGGTTGATATGGTTGCTGCCGGGGTTGTTGACCCGACAAAGGTAACCCGTTCAGCATTGCAGAACGCAGCTAGTGTTTCAGCGCTGTTACTCACGACGGAAGCGGTTGTTGCTGACAAGCCTGAAAAGGAAGATAACGCTGCTGCAGGCGCTGCTAACCCAGCTGCTGGTGGAATGGGCGGAATGATGTAATCTGCGTGAGCGTGATTTCACCAATACTAATGTTAAAGTTAATGAAGGGATGGATTCAAAGTTGGATCCATCCCTTTTTATTTATATTAGGTTACTTTATGAAATTAAATAAAAGGAGTAGTTACTGTTAGCAGCAAACCGTGAAAGTTAACTGTTCCTGGTTAATCCCTAGAAGAGTGTGGGCAATTATTAGGGTGACGAATGTTTTTACTACGGAAGTTATTTCTTATGAAGGTAGAAACGGAATAGAACGCACGCTTTATAGATAACATAACAAGGGGGACTGTGATTCTCGCATAATCCCTCTTGCTACGGAATTTAGTTATATAAAATAACGCTCCCGTAATCGGAGGCGTTATTTTACGTATTAAACCTGGCACTTGCCGTCACACATGCAGCTTTTGTCAGTTTTTATAGGGCAGCGACAAATTCCATCAGGGCCAGTACACGGACAACCCTTCGTACAGTCCATTCCCATTGGGCATCATGGAACATCCTTTTCCATGATCAGTCTCCTGGCTGTTTTTTTATTTCATCGCTTTTTTATTTTCCATGATTCCGTCAATCAGACCGTAGTCAACGGCTTCTTGGGCAGTCATGAAATTATCCCGGTCAGTGTCCTGGTTAATCTTTTTAATTGTTTGTCCAGAACTGTTGGCAAGAATTTTATTGATTAGTTTTCTGGTTTTCAGAATATGCTCGGCTGCAATCTGAATTTCGGTTGATTGCCCCTGAGCCCCCCCAAGTGGTTGGTGAATCATAATCTCAGAGTGAGGAAGAGCAAAACGCTTTCCCTTAGTGCCCGCTGTTGCTAAAACAGAAGCCATTGATGCCGCCATTCCCATAACGATTGTTTGGACATCAGCGTTAACAAAGTTCATTGTGTCATAAATGGCTAATCCGGCAGAGACACTTCCGCCTGGTGAGTTAATGTACAGGTAAATATCCTTATTGGAATCCTGAGCATCCAGGAAAAGAAGTTGGGCAATAATTGCGTTTGCCATGTCATCATTAATTTCACCTGAAAGCATGATGATTCGGTCCTTGAGCAACCGAGAGTAAATATCATATGCGCGTTCGCCGCGAGATGATTGTTCAATCACTGTTGGTACTAAGTTCATGTGAACCGCCTCCTATTATATAATTTGCGTAGCTTTTATCAGCACGTTGGTTTAATTCTAATACAAAGGTCAAAAATGGTCAAATAAGTTTCTTTGGTATGCTGCTTTAAAAATGTAGTTCTATAAAGAATAACAAAAGAGGTTGAGACCAGCATCTCAACCTCAACTTAAATATCAAGTGCGCCACCGGGGAGTCGAACCCCGATTACAAGAACCGGAATCTTGCGTGCGATCCATTACACTAGCGGCGCAGCACGCTTATTATAGTATCGTGATTAGAATTAAATTGCAAGTCTTTTTTTCGAGTTTTTTGAAAGCGCGGGTATGCCCTTAAAAGTGTGGGAATTAGCCCTATTAAATAGCAGTTGTGATGGGGGCTTAACTCCTTTAACCCTGAAGAGTTAAATCATGATAAGAGTGAATAAGTGAAGTTGCTTGCAAGCGGGGGGGAGAATTGCTACAATATCATTGTAATTGAGATCGGGTTTCCTGCGGTTTGGATCAAGATAGTGAGAACTATCTGGTGATGAGTCGCCCGGCAAAAATGGAAGCATTTTTGTACGCGGGACTAAAAGTGTTTTTAAAATGGTAGTGCTTCTGTGCTGCTTTTTAAAATAAATTTTATTTCCACAAGGAGGAAATTTTAGTATGACTACTAAAGTTGGTATTAATGGGTTTGGCCGGATCGGTCGGTTAGCATTCCGTCGGATCGCTGCTGTTTCAGATGACCTTGAAGTTGTTGCTATCAACGACTTAACTTCACCATCAATGCTTGCTCGTCTTCTTAAGTACGACACGGCTCATGGTAAGTTTGACGCTGAAATCTCAGCTACGGACAATGCAATCGTTGTAAACGGAAAGGAAATTCCTGTTTACGCCGAAGCAGATGCGACAAACATTCCTTGGGTAAAGAACGATGGTGTTGAACTTGTTCTTGAATCAACTGGTTTCTACACATCACCAGAAAAGGCTTCTTCACACCTGAAGGCTGGTGCTAAGAAGGTTCTTGTTTCAGCTCCTGCTGGCGACATGAAGACGGTTGTTTACGGTGTTAACGACGACATCATCACACCAGATGACGACATCATTTCAGCTGCATCATGCACGACTAACTGTCTTGCACCGATGGCTAAGGCTGTTAACGATGCATTCGGCATCAAGGCTGGTACGATGACGACAGTTCACGCTTACACGGCTACACAGAAGCTTCAGGATGGTCCGGACCGCAAGGCTAACTTCCGGAACGGCCGTGCTGCTGCTCAGAACATCATTCCTCACTCAACTGGTGCTGCTAAGGCTCTTGGGAAGGTTGTTCCTGAACTGGACGGCAAGCTCGATGGTCATGCACTTCGTGTGCCAACAATCACGGGTTCAGTTACAGAATTAGTTTCTGTTCTTAACAAGAAGGTTACGGCTGACGAAGTTAATGCTGCGGTTAAGAAGGCGACGGAAGGTAACGCTTCATTCGGCTGCAACGAAGACGAAATCGTTTCATCAGACGTTATTGGCACGTCATTTGGTTCAGTATTTGACCCAACACAGACGCAGGTTGTTGGCGGCGATGAAGGTCAGGTTGTTAAGACCGTTTCATGGTACGACAACGAATCTGGTTTCACGGCTCAAATGATCCGGACCTTAGAGAAGTTTGCAAGCATGCTTTAATATTTAGCTGAACGCTAATATTTTCTGCTTGGCAGATGATGGCGGGGGGAGGCAAAACTCCTCCTGCTTTTTTAATACATTTTTCTGGAGGGAATAAAATGGCTAAATTAACGATTGACGACTTAGACCTGAAGTCTAAGAAGGTTCTTGTACGGGTTGACTTTAATGTCCCGATTAAAAACGGTGTGATTGGTGATGATAACCGGATGGTTGCTGCTTTACCAACAATCAAGCACATCATTGAACAGGGGGGAAAGGCAATCCTCTTCTCACACCTTGGCCGGGTAAAGACCGAAGAAGATAAGAAGGAACTCACATTACGGCCTGTAGCTGAGCACTTAGCTGAATTATTAAACAAGCCGGTTACGTTTGTTCCTGCAACCCGGGGCGCGCAGCTTGAAGACGCCATTAATAGCATGAATGACGGTGACGTTCTTTTGGTTGAAAACACGCGGTTTGAAGACCTTGACGGCAAGAAGGAATCCGGTAACGACCCAGAATTAGGTAAATACTGGGCATCACTTGGCGATGTTTTTGTTAACGATGCGTTTGGAACGGCTCACCGGAAGCACGCTTCAAACGTCGGAATTTCAGAAGCAATGAAGGCTGCTGGCAAGAAGGCTGCTGCGGGTTACCTGCTCGAAAAGGAAATCAAGTTCTTGGGGAACGCCGTTGACAATCCGGCTCACCCGTTCGTTGCAATCCTTGGTGGGGCAAAGGTTTCTGACAAGATTGGTGTGATCAACCACTTAATCGATAAGGCTGATAAGATTATCGTTGGTGGTGGGATGACGTACACGTTTTACGCTGCTAAGGGGATCAAGATTGGTAAGTCGTTAGTTGAAGAAGACAAGATTGACTTGGCTAAGGAAATTATGGACAAGGCTGGCGACAAGCTGGTACTGCCGGTTGATAATGTCTGCGCAACGGACTTTAAAAATGATGCTCCAAGTAAGATCTTCGAAGGCGATATTGAAGATGGTTACATGGCGTTAGACATCGGGCCGAAGTCAGTTGAACTCTTTAAGAGTGTGCTGAAAGACGCCAAAACGGTTGTTTGGAATGGCCCAATGGGTGTGTTTGAAATGCCGAACTTTGCTAAGGGGACACTTGAAATTGGTAAGTTCCTTGGAACGTTAACGGACGCAACGACGATTGTTGGTGGTGGGGATTCAACCGCTGCTGTTAAGAAACTTGGCGTTGCTGACAAGTTAACACACATCTCAACTGGTGGTGGTGCTTCCCTTGAATACCTTGAAGGAAAGACCTTACCAGGAATCGCAGCAGTTTCTGATAAGTAATTAGGTAATATGCTTTAAAGGAGGTTGAGACAGTTAGTCTCAGCCTTCTTTTGTTGTGTTCTACCAGAGGATTTTATCAGTTCGTGGTATAATTACAGATGTTGTATGGTTGTTCACAACCAACTAAAAATGAAAGGATGATTTTAATGCGGACGCCAATTATCGCGGGTAACTGGAAGTTACACATGAACCCAACGGAGACCGTTGAATTTGTTAAGGCGGTTAAGGACCGGTTGCCACAGAATAGTGAGGTTGAGACCTTAATTTGTGCACCAGCAGTTGACCTGCCAGCACTACTTGACAGTGCTAAGGGTTCCCAGCTCCACGTTGGTGCTGAAAACTGTTACTTTGAGGACGAAGGAGCCTTTACCGGTGAAACGTCACCAAAAGTACTGCATGAGATGGGCGTTGACTACGTTATTATCGGGCATTCCGAACGGCGTGGTTACTTCCATGAAACGGATGAGGACATCAATAAGAAAGCGCATGCCATTTTTAAGAACGGGATGAAGCCAATCATCTGCTGCGGTGAAAGTTTGGAGACGCGGGAAGCAGGAAACGCTGAAAGCTTTGTTAAAGACCAGATTAAGGCGGCCCTGAAAGATTTGACGGCTGACCAGGTTGCTAGCCTGGTAATTGCCTACGAACCAATTTGGGCAATTGGGACTGGTAAGACTGCTACGGCTGATCAAGCGCAGGAAATGTGTGCCGCTATTCGGCAGACGGTAGCTGACTTGTACGATGAAACAGCGGCTGAAAACGTGCGGATTCAGTACGGCGGTTCCGTAAAGCCGGCGAACGTTAAGGAAATCATGGCCAAGAAGGACATCGATGGTGGTCTGATTGGTGGTGCGGCTCTTAAGCCGGACTCATTCTTAGCCTTAGCTCATTACAACGACTAATGTGTTAGCGCGTGAAGGTTTTCATATAACAAGTTGAATATCAGTTCCGAACGGACTAAAATAACGGTGAGGACAGTATTCTCAAGTTAACAACATCAAAGGAGAGAAATATCTATGTCTGCAATTACAGAAATTTACGCTCGTGAAGTTTTAGACTCACGGGGTAACCCAACTGTTGAAGCTGAAGTTTACACCGAGGCAGGTGCTTTTGGCCGGGGGATTGTTCCTTCAGGTGCTTCAACGGGTGAACACGAAGCCGTTGAATTGCGGGACGGCGACAAGTCACGTTACATGGGTAAAGGAGTTACCAAGGCCGTTGATAACGTAAACAACGTGATCGCTAAGGAAATCGTTGGTTACGAAGTTACGGATCAGGTTGCCATTGATAAGGCAATGATTGCTTTAGACGGGACACCAAACAAGGGTAAGCTTGGTGCCAACGCCATCTTAGCCGTTTCGATTGCCTGTGCACGGGCTGCTGCAGATGAACTTGAAATTCCGCTTTACAATTACCTTGGCGGGTTTAATGCTCACGTAATGCCAACACCAATGATGAACGTTATCAATGGTGGGGCACACTCAACAAACAAGGTTGACTTCCAGGAATTCATGATTATGCCTGTTGGGGCTAAGTCAATGAAAGAAGCTGTTCGGATGGGTTCAGAAACGTTCCATCACCTGCAGGCACTCCTGAAGGCTGACGGCAAGTCAACGGCCGTTGGTGACGAAGGTGGTTTCGCTCCTGACTTTGCTAACAACGAAGAGCCGTTAGAATACCTTGTTCGAGCCATCAGTGATGCTGGTTACAAGCCAGGCAAGGACGTTGCCATTGCTATGGACGTAGCTGCTTCTGAACTGTGGGATGACGACAAGAAGAAATACACGCTTCGTTGGTCAACCGGTGAAGAATTCTCAACACCAGAATTCGTTAAGTACATCGAAAGCTTAATCAGCAAGTACCCGATTGTATCAGTTGAAGACCCGATTGATGAAAACAACTGGGATGACTGGGCTGAAATTACTAAGGAACTTGGTAAGAAGGTTCAGCTTGTTGGTGATGACTTCTTCGTTACAAATACGGAATACTTGAAGAAGGGAATTAAGATGGGGTGCGCAAACTCAATCTTAATCAAGGTTAACCAGATTGGTACCTTGACTGAAACGGTAGAGGCTATCGAGATGGCTAAGGAAGCCGGCTACACGGCCGTTGTTTCTCACCGTTCAGGTGAAACTGAAGACACGACAATCGCTGATTTGGTTGTTGCTATGAACGCCGGGCAGATTAAGACTGGTTCAATGAGCCGGACGGACCGGATCGCTAAGTACAACCAGTTAATGCGGATTGAAGACCAGCTTACAAGTAACGTTGCAGAATACAAGGGGATTCACTCATTCTACAACCTAAGTGAGCAGGCCCGTGAAGACATCATGAACAAGTAAATTTCCGGTATTGACTAGGAAAAGTTGCTTGCAATAAAATGAAAACAAGGGATTGATTAGATCGGTCCCTTGTTTTTGTCTACATATTTTATGGTAAGAGGGGTGAAAACGGTGGATAGTTCGGAGGAACACCGTTTCTTTGACACAACGCGGTTTACGTTTATTTTACGGGGTATTCTTGTTGGACTTTTATCAGGCTTAGTTGTTAGTGTTTTCCGTTTATTATGTGAACGGGGATTACAACTAATGACGTGGGTGTATGGATTGATGCACCATCATTTATGGTTATTAATCCCGGTTATTTTAGGGGCATTGGTAGTTACCTTAATTAACGGGTGGTTGATTACGGCAGAACCGAATATTAAGGGGTCGGGGATTCCACAGGTTGAAGGTCAGTTATCAGGTGACCTTGAAATGAACTGGTGGTCCGTTTTATGGCGGAAATGGATTGGTGGGATTTTAGGAATTTCGTACGGCCTGTTTCTTGGCCGGGAAGGCCCGTCAATTCAGCTAGGAGCGACTGTCGGGCAAGGAATTGCTGATGGAATGAAAAAAAGGGGGGCTGGCCGACGGGTATTAATCGCTGGTGGCGCGGCTGCTGGACTTTCCGCGGCCTTTAACGCCCCGATTGCTTCAACGTTATTTGTGCTTGAAGAGGTGTACCATAACTTTTCACCGTTGGTATGGACAACTGCGCTGGCAGCAGCGGTTTCCTCGAACTTTGTTTCAATGGAATTCTTTGGGTTGACGCCGGTGCTTAACATTCATTACGGACATTCGTTTCCGCTTCGGTACTACGCGTACTTAGTGGTAATGGGAGTTATTCTGGGCTTATTGGGATACTTATACCAATACATGACCCTTAACGGGGAAAGGGTCTATGCTAAGTTAAAGTTTTTACCCCGGAAATACGATGTGCTAATTCCATTATTGATGGTCATTGTAATTGGTTATTTTTACCCGCATCTCTTGGGAGGGGGACACGGACTGATTAGGTCCCTTGGAACCACTACCCCAACCCTGTTAGTTTTACTTGCAATCTTCATTATACGACTTCTTTTTTCGACAATTTCGTACTGTTCAGGAACACCAGGAGGGATCTTTCTCCCAATTCTTGCATTAGGGGCTGTCTTGGGGGCGCTTTACGGTGAAACGTTAGTTCACCTGCACCTAATGCCAATGTATTTGGTTGCAAACTGTGTTATCTATGCGATGGCCGGTTATTTTGCTTGTATCGGGAAAGCACCGTTTACTGCCATTCTTTTGATTACAGAAATGGTGGGGTCCCTTCGACACCTAATGCCCCTTGCGGTGGTTTCTTTAACGGCGTACACTGTCGTGGATATTCTTCGGGGCCAACCGATTTATGAAGCGATGCTTGCCAATTTACGACACTTCCCGCAGAATGCAATTTCTGAAACAACACAGGAGGATGAAGTGGAAGTCCCAGTTTTTGCTGGATCGAACCTGCAGGATAAGCAGGTTCGGGATATTCCGTGGCCTAAAGACTGTCTATTGGCTGCAATTCGGCGGGGTGAAAAGGAACGTATCCCGCATGGCGACACGGTTATCCGGAGTGGTGATACGCTGATTGTGGTTACGCCACACGAAAATCGGGCATGGCTTAGAAATCGGTTACACCAGTATGCGGTCGGCCGAAACGATAAGGAAAGCCCAATTAAGCCGCCAGCTTCCCGGGCTGGAAAAGACTAAGGGTTTATGGTAAATTAGACGTGGTGTAATTTAGATGGGTAAAGGAGGAGCGCATTTGTATAACGTACTACTCACAGCGCTGATTGTTGTTTCAGTGTTGATTATCATTGCGGTGATGATGCAGCCCGCTAAGGAAGATAACGCGTCAACCGCCCTTAGTGGGGGGGCTGGTGATCTGTTTAGTAAGCAGAAGCCCCGCGGATTTGAGGCTTTCATGCAACGGGTTACAGCAATTTTAGGGATTATCTTCTTTGGCCTTGCGCTTGGGTTGGTTTTCCTATCATCACATTAGTAACTGATTAACGTGGTGGACACGATTCATTTGATGGAAGAAAGAATGGTTGTGGAGCCATTACTATCCGTAACGCGGGAGCCATGACGCTGGTCTTGGCTCCCGTTTTATGTAAAACCATAAGTAAACGGGGAAGACAGATGGAAAAAGAGATATTAAAAGACAAATTAATGCGACGGTTTAAGAACGAACCAACCCGGGCGTTTACGGTTCAGAAGTTGGCAAGCGCCTTGCACATGGCCGGTGGTGGACAGTTTAAGTTTATTGTCCAGGCCTTAACGGACTTAGAGCATGAAGGGAAGATTACGCTCAAGGATGACCATTTTAAGCTGGCGGTTCAAGCGGGAAACCAGCCAGAAGAAGTTGGGGTGTTCCATGCGAACGATCGGGGATTTGGGTTTGTTACGGTTGATCCGGAGAAGGATGACTACTTTATCGGACCGACCAACACCATGTCTGCCCTTAATGGTGATGAGGTGGCCGTGCAAATGATTAATCCGGGAGACCCTGCGAGTGGTCGGCGTCCTGAGGGAAAGGTGACCCGGATTGTTACCCGGGTGCTAAACCGGGCAGTGGGCGAATTTTTGCTGCCTGATGGGGATGAGCATTACCCGGACGGAGTTATTGGGACGCTGCACTTACGGGATAAAAAGTTAGCGAGTTATCGGTTTTTGGTGATGAATACCGGCTTAAAGCCTAAACCGCATGAATTAGTCATTGCAACAATTTCAGCATACCCGGATGAGCACATTCCAGGGGTGCTTGAAGGGGCCGTTACCAAGGTTTTAGGGAACGTTAACGATCCGGGAATGGACATTACGCAGATTGTGTACGAGCATGAAATTCCGCATGAATTTCCGGATGATGTGAAGGAACAGGTAACGTACATCCCGGATCACGTTACGGCCGCCGAAAAAGAAGGACGGGTTGACTTGACTGCCCAGCCGCTTGTCACAATTGATAGTATTGAATCTAAAGACCTTGATGATGCCGTCAACGTATGGAAATTGGATAACGGGAATTATCACTTGGGGGTGCATATTGCCGACGTTTCACATTACGTGACGCCAGGAACGCCCCTGGATAAGGAAGCTTTCAAACGCGGAACGTCGGTTTATTTGACGGACCGGGTGATTCCGATGTTACCGCGGGAGCTCTCAAACGGTATTTGCTCGTTAAACCCGCATGTTGAACGGCTTGCGATGACTTGCGAGATGGAAATTAACCCTCAGGGTGAAGTGGTTAACCATAAGATTTTTCCGAGCGTCATTCGCTCAACGGAGCGAATGACGTACGTGGCGATTAATAAGATTTTGGAAGCCGATGATGATGCTACGAAGGAACGGTATCACGATTTGGTCCCGATGTTCCGCGATATGGCTGAACTCCACAAGATTCTCCTACGGATGCGGCATAAGCGGGGCGCAATCGAATTTGATGATAACGAAGCCAAGGTAATTCTGGATGATCAGGGCCATCCGGTTAAGATTGAACTCCGGGAGCGGGGGACCAGTGAGCGCATGGTGGAATCTTTTATGTTGGCTGCTAATGAAACGGTGGCTAAGCATTACCACGACCTAAACGTTCCGTTTGTTTACCGGATTCATGAAAACCCGGATCAAGAAAAGGTGGATGCGTTTCTTGAACTCCTTCAAAGTTTTGGGATTCATGTAAAGGGACGACACGGTCATCTCAAACCAAAGGATTTCCAAGGGGTGCTCAAGCAGGTTGCCGGGAACCCGGAAGAAGCAACCGTTTCAACGATGATGTTGCGGGCAATGCAACAGGCGAAGTATGCTCCGTCACCGGCAGGCCACTTTGGCTTGGCTGCCAAGGACTATACGCACTTCACGTCGCCAATCCGGCGGTATCCGGACCTCATGGTGCACCGCTTGATTCGGTGGTATAAGAAAAACGGTACGGGAGAAGAAGCCCAAGCAAAGTACCGGGGTCAGCTTGATGAGATTACGGCTCATAGTTCAGAAACGGAGCGGCGGGCAGTGGACACCGAACGGGATTCCGATGCGTTGAAGAAGGCTGAGTACATGAAAGAGCACGTCGGGGAAGTGTTCGATGCCGTTGTCAGTTCGGTAACAAAGTTTGGGATGTTTATTGCCCTTCCGAATACCGTTGAAGGGTTAATTCATATCAGTGAACTGAAAGATGATTACTACGAGTTTGTTGAAAAGGCGCTAGCCTTGGTTGGGCGGCGCAAGAAACGCACCTTCCGGATTGGGCAAGAAGTTCGCGTTAAATTAATCAACGTTAACGTTGAGCAACAGGAAGTCGACTTTGCGCTGGTTGATGCACCAGGAGCACCTAAAACCGATTTATTAGAGAAGTATCATGTTGCTGATACACGGCGGCCACGGGGATCGCGAGGAAGCGGGAATGGATTTCATCGGGATAATCGCCATGGTGGTGGCCGGCAAAGCGGCGCCCACAATTATCACGGGAACCGGGAAAACGGTCACAATCAGGGATATCACCGACGGAATAGTCGGGAGCACGGTCACAGGCATTAATTAAAGTTGGATGAAAGAGGGAGGCGATTGAATGGCAAAAACACAGCACCATGAAAAACCATTGGCACAGAATAAAAAGGCGCGGCATGATTACCAAATTGTTTCGACCATTGAGGCGGGGATTGCCTTAACGGGAACGGAAATTAAGTCAGTGCGGGCAAGCCGGGTGACTTTAAAGGATGGGTTTGCTCAGGTCCGGAATGGTGAGGTGTGGCTAATGAACGTTCACATCGCCCAGTACGCCCAAGGGAACCGCTTTAATCACGACGAACTGCGGAAACGGAAACTTCTTTTGCATAAGAAGGAAATTGCTCGGTTAGCCGGGGAAACGCAGCGCAAGGGGATTACACTTGTCCCACTTAAAATGTACTTGAAGCACGGGTTTGCGAAGGTTTTGTTGGGGATTGCTGAGGGAAAGCACGAGTACGACAAACGGCAAACGCTCAAGAAGCGGGACCAGGAGCGTGAGATCAGAAGGGCGCTGAAGAGATAAGGGCGAAACTTCTAGGATAAAGAAATAGCGTAGCTCATTTTATTTGTGAGCTACGCTATTCTTAGCTCATGGGTGGCTAATGGCACTAAGATGAGCTATGGATTAAAAATTCCGTTCTTTTTTGGCGTTAATATTGAACGCAGGTTCCGTACTCGTCGGCGCCATTCCTTTTGGAGGGTAGGGTTTTGCTTGGCCTTACGCATTTCCTGGTGGGCGTGCCGAACGGCGTTTTTATTCTTGTCAGTAGTCTTTAACTCCGGTGCATCAGAATCATAATCACCAATCGTTGTTTTATCACCGTTCTTTGTCCACAGGCTCGTCGACCGGTTTCCCAGTTTGTTTTGGATCTTCGTAATTTGGGCGAAATCCCCCTTGTAGATGTAATTTTGGGGGTTAACCGGAGTAAACCCTTGCGGGACATAGAACCGCAGTAGGTTTTTGTTATTCAACGAATCAGAGAGGGTTAATTCTTCGTTAACTCGGCGTTTATCTCGTTTTAGTTGCTGGGCAACCTTTGCGGACGGGTGAGTTACAACGCGGCCGTTGCTGTTCTGGTATACGGTGCTTCCAACCACTGTGTATTTCGGGGTAATGAAGTTCCCGTTACGGAAAGCAATAACTTGACTATGTTGGGGTGAGAACAGGTCAGTTCCAAACATTAAGAACGGCTTGGCGTTAATTCCTAACAGATGAAGAAGCGTTGGTAGAACGTCAATTTCTCCGCCATACTGATGTTGTATTCCGCCGTTGGTTTGCCCCGGAATGTGAATCATGAACGGTACCCGTTGCATCTGAGCGTTATTAAAGTTGTTCCACGTTGACGATGATTTACCGAGAAGTGGGGCAAGTTTAATGTTCCGGGTATTTGAAATGCCGTAGTGATCGCCATACAGGATAATGACCGAATTGTCATACAGTCCTGACTTGTGTAAGTACTGGAAGAACTGCTGAACGGACTGGTCCAGGTAGTGGGCCGTCACAAAGTAGTTGTTGATTGACTGGTCGTCCGTATTGGCTGCCGGGAATGACTGATTCTGCTTATCCAAACTGTACGGGAAGTGGTTGGAAACCGTAATGTACTTCACGTAAAATGGTTGTTGGAGCCGTTCAAGGTACTTGATTGAGTCGTGGAACAGGAGTTTATCCTTTAATCCGTACTCCGTTAGGTTATTTGCACTGGTATTGAAATACCGTGCCGAGAAGAAGTAGTCGTACCCGAAATTCTTGTACGTATTATTTCGGTTCCAAAACGACGCGTGGTTGCCGTGGAAAACTGCTGAAGTGTACCCCTCATCCTGTTGAAGGATGGCTGGAGCCGCTTCAAAGGTGTTTGAGGTTCCCAGTGTTGAGAAGAGGGATCCCTGTGGTAACCCAAACGTTCCCGTTTCAAGCATTGTTTCGGCATCGGAGGTTTTTCCCTGTCCGACCTGGTTAAAGAAGTTATCGAAGCTGTAAAAATCTTTTCCGTTATATAAACTATTCAGGAACGGTGTAACTTCCTTCCCGTCAAGCTTATAGTTAATAAGAAACTGCTGAAAACTTTCCAGGTGGATGATAATTACGTTCTTTCCCTTAGCAACGCCAAACATCTTTGGGTCGGGTTTTGCATAGTGGGATTGCGTGTAATTAATTACCTTATTCAAGTCTTCGCTATCGGCACTTTTTCTGACCGAAGAATTTTTGGCTGTTTTCAAGGCATTATATACAGTAAACGTATCAAGTCCCAGATAACGAACGAGGTACTCACGGTCAAATGTCCGGGTCAATAACTGGGGACGACTAATCTCTCCAAGAGTAATGTTAAAGAGGAGTAAAAACAGGGCAGTGGAAGTCAGCGCAAATGCTTGACGACGCTGGACCGGCCGCTTGTCGAGTTTAATAATCCTAGTAATCAACAGCAAGAAAAGGATTAGAACGTCTGCCACCACAACAATGTCCTGAGGCTTAAGGAGCGCAATGGAACTAGTACTTAGGCCTTCAGATACTGAAGAGTATCCGAGAATGACATTAATTGTCATAAAGTCAGTAAATTCCCGGTAGTAAATTACGTTAAACAGCAAAAGCGCTGTATTTGCAACGTAGATAATCATCATTAACCCGTAGGCCGGAAGGGGCCGCTTAATGTATAGCGCAATTCCAAGAAGAAGAATTGTTGTCGCAACCGGGCTAAAGAACATCACGGCGTGTTCATAGAAACCATGGGCTCCGAGTCGAAAGTCAACGAGATAGACAAAGATCGTTTTAAGCCAGAAAAGAACGGTTAACAAGGCAAAGAAACCCCACCGAGTGTTGATGAAGTTTCGAAATTTCTTAAATATCACGGTTGCAACCGTCCCTTCATTTTGATTATTCAATTTTACAGTTTCTGATTTTAACGCCGAAGGTCAGGAAACGCAATTTTTCGCTGGTGAATTTACGGAAACGTAATTCGGGTACGTGCCGAATAATGGTTTGTCCCGAATAATAATGATTGAACGTCCGCGTGGTAAGCGTTTATAAGCAATAATCATAATTTATCTGTTTTTCGGGTTATTTTGGGGCAGGGTTGGTGTATAATAGAAAGCGTAAACAAAGGAATAAAGGAGCGGATTGCGCATGGCACACATTAAGTTTGATATGTCCAACCTGACAAAGTTTGTTAACGACTATGAGCTTGATCAAATGCAACCAATGGTCACGGCTGCTGACAAGGAACTCCGGGATGGGACTGGAGCTGGAAATGACTTTCGGGGCTGGTTAGACCTACCAGTTGATTATGATAAAGATGAGTTCGCTCGAATTAAGGCAGCTGCAAAGAAAATCATGAGCGATTCTGAGGTATTAATTGTTCTTGGAATCGGGGGTTCATACCTGGGTGCTCGGGCAGCTATTGAGTTCTTAAATCACAACTTCTTTAACTTGTTGGGCGCTGATCAGCGGAAAGCACCGCAGATCTTCTTTGCGGGTGATTCACTGTCATCATCATACCTGCACGATCTGCTTGACATTATTGGCGACCGCGACTTTTCAGTGAACGTCATTTCAAAGTCCGGGACGACGTTGGAACCAGCAATGGCTTTCCGAATTTTCAAGCAGAAGTTAGAGGAGAAGTACGGAAAGGAAGGCGCCCGTGAACGGATTTACGCTACGACGGACCGGGCAAAGGGTGCTTTAAAGACGTTAGCTGATGATGAAGGTTATGAGGAATTTGTTGTACCAGATGACATTGGTGGTCGGTTCTCGGTTCTGACGGCGGTTGGTTTGTTACCAATTGCTGCTTCTGGGGTTGATATTGATCAATTGATGAAGGGGGCTGCTGATGCGCGGGATGCGTACGCGGATGCTAACCTAAAGAAGAACGAAGCATACCAGTATGCCGCAATGCGGAACATTCTTTTCCGGAAGGGTTATGACATCGAACTCTTGGAAAACTACGAACCATCACTCGTTTACTTCGGTGAATGGTGGAAGCAGTTAATGGGTGAATCAGAAGGTAAGGACGGCAAGGGAATTTACCCGTCATCAGCTAACTTTACGACGGATCTCCACTCCCTTGGCCAGTACATCCAGGAAGGACGGCGTGCTTTAATGGAGACGGTGATCAACGTTGAGAACCCGAACCATGACATTGACGTTCCAATGGATGACCGGAACCTTGATGGGCTGAATTACCTGAAGGGGAAGACGATGGACCACGCTAACAAGAAGGCTTGCCAGGGGGTTGTTTTGGCTCACACTGACGGGGGAGTTCCGGAAATGATTGTTAACATTCCGGATCAGAGTGAATATACGCTGGGTTACCTGATCTACTTCTTCGAAATTGCCGTGGCAATCTCCGGTTACTTAAACGGGGTTAACCCATTCAACCAGCCAGGGGTTGAAGCTTACAAGCAGAATATGTTTGCTCTGCTCGGACGTCCGGGTTACGAAGAAAAGACGGCGGAACTGGACAAGCGGTTAAATTAACGGTACAAGGTCGTTAAGAAACCTGGAGTACTAGGCAAGCGCGCGTAAGGTCCAGTTTTAGACTAGGTTAATAAAATGAAGGGTTGTGACATGGAGCGCAACCCTTTTTTGTGACAATATGGTTTGAAATCAGGGATGATTTTTCGCTAAAATGGAGGGTGAATTGAGGTGGAGGGAATGTTATCCGCAACTGTTCGCCGTTTGTTAACGGCCCAAGAAAATAAATTCATGATCCCAGCTGATGTTGTTGCTAACGTGCAAGAGAACAATAACCTTGAGCATGCGTTACTGGTCCTGACAAAGATTGGGTACGCGAAAATCCCGGTATTAGATAGTGATGGCCGGTTTAAGGGATTGCTGTCCTTGCCGATGATTACGAATCAGATGCTGGGGTTAGACGGAATTGATACTACGGTTCTAGGAACAATGACCGTGCGGGACGTAATGGAGCGGAATGTAGCAACAATTAAGGTACCGTATGATGTTGAGGAAGTCTTACGGTTATTGATTGATCGGAATTTTTTGGTTGTCGTTGATGAGAAAAATTATTTTACGGGGATTGTTACTCGGCGTGAGGTAATGAAAAGCGTTAATTATATGGTTCATGCATTAGGAGAGCAGTATTCGCTTACGCTTAAGAAAAAATAAGAAATGCCGGGTTCTAAAACGAAAAAACGAGCGTGGTGGAAGTAGGTACCAGGGAATCAGATTGATTCGATGGTTTACAGACTTGCGCCACGCTTGTTTAGTTATTATTTGATGCCCCACCACGTAAGGGTAAAAGATTAGTAAGAGACGGGGGCTGTGCGGATATCAAAGCCCGCTTTTCGGAGGGCGATGATGTATTTTTCAAGGAATTGGCGTTGAATTTTTCCCTGAGCACCGTTCCGTGTTTTAATTTGAACCTGAATGGCAATGGCGCCGTTTCCCATATCAACCGTTCCGTTTAAGATGGGTTTTTGCCCAGCAATGATATCCGGGTACTGGGTTAGGTCGAGGTCGGCGTTGATTGCGGAGATAATTCGTTCCATCTTCGCAATATCCTGTTGTGGGTTAATGTATACGTTAATAAGGGCGAGCATATTATTCCGTGACATGTTGTTTACGATAGAGATGTTCCGGTTAGGAATAAAAGAAAGGGTACCGTCACTTGCTTGAATTTGCGTGGTTCGAAGCCCTACCGCTTTTACTTTACCGGTAATGGAGCCGATCTTAACGGTATCGCCGACCGCATATTGTTGTTCAATGAGGATGAAAAGGCCGGTAATGATGTCAGAAACCAACCCCTTAGCCCCAAGTCCAAGGGCAACGCTGACGATTCCAGCTCCAGCAATTAGGGTGCCCACCGGGATTCCTAGAACAGAAAGAATGGCGTATACGTAAAAGAACAGGATGACGTAGTGAAAAATATTTTGCAACAGGGTTTCAAGCGTTTTTAGTCGGCCCTGTGCTCGTAGCCGTTCAGCTGCTTCCTCAGGGGCTTCTTCGATCTTAGGAGCCGGTTTTTTAGCTGTGCGGGCGCGGCTAAAGGAATGTCCAATAATGCGCTTCCCAACGGAATTAACAATCAGAAAGAAGAGCGTGAGTAAAATAAGTGAAGCTACCAAAATAATGGCGTGGCCAATGATTTTATTCCAGTTAATACTCTGGATAAAATTAGTAAAGATGTTGGTTTGGTGGTGAACTTGCCGGTCAACTGTCTTTGTTACGGTTGTTGTTAGTAATAGGTTATTCCACTTCATTTAGATAGTCCTTTCATAATTCTTTCACGGGTAATCATACCAGTTTTATTAGGGAAGGGCGACAATTAAGCAGAATTGCAGTTTGGGGGAATAAATGATAGCCTAAGGGTGAATAAAAAGGATGGAGGAGAAGGCGATGGTATTAACCTTTGGCCAGTTAGCTGGTTTAATTGCAGCACTTGCATTTGTTGTTTTAGTAGTATTTATGTGTTTGGTGCTACATAAGCTTGGAAAAACGATTAACCAGTTATCAGCCACGCTTACAGACGTTACACACGAGGCGACGACTTTATCAGCCGATGCTGACCGGATTCTAAAAAAGACTGATGATTTAATGGCCGACATTAATGCCAAATCCCAAAAACTTGAACCGCTAGTTGATACGGCGGTGGCTTTAAGTAAGAGTGTTGATGATTTAAACACAGCAAGCCGGAAGATGGTGCACCATGTTGCGAGTGCCCGGGAAGAGGGGAGTAAGCTTAACTCAGCAGTTAAGCTTGGCAAAACTGTTTATAACGTCTACAGCGCAGTTGATCGGCACCGGCAGAAGAAGGCAGTAAAGGAGCAGTCAAAGAAGAAGTAGGAGGTTTTTAAAATGAGCAAAAAATTAGCGTTTGGTTTGGGAATAGTATCAGCGGCAGCGTACGTGGTGGTTAAGAATATGACCCCTGCTGAAAAGCAGATGGTGCGAGCACGGATTACGCAGGCAGCTACCAGTGTGAAGGAGACAGCTTTAAAATATGACCGGTACTTGCACGAATACCTAGCATCAGCTGAGTATCAGCATCAGCGACAGAATTGGGAAGCCCAACTTGTAAGGGCAAAGCAGACTGTTCGGATGGCTGCGACAACAATTCAGGAGCGGGTTGCTGCGGGAAAGCAGCCGGAAACAACTCCAGCTATTGCCCGGGAAGACTTATCTGAATCAACAACATCGTCGGACAGTGATGATCAACTGCAGGACGATATTATTTTAAAGACTATGCCGGCTAAGGAGGGGCAGCCAACTGAAACCTTCTATCCGAATGGTGAAGCTGCTGACTAATTTATGAAGAATAAAAGGGGTTGGAACCATAATGTTCCAACTCCTTTTACTATACCTATTTGCTCCATGCTAGGTGACGAAGCGATAAGGAGCACGAAGTTTGTATTGTTACCGTAGTGGAATGGTTTGTAATTCCTTTGGTGTATGAGTGAACGGAGCACACCCATCAGTTGTAATGTGAACGCAGTCTTCAATGCGAACGCCAGCATCTCCTGGAATGTAGATTCCTGGTTCAATTGAAAAACACATCCCCGGTTCGAGGACCATGTCGTTGCCAGCCATGATTGACGGAAATTCGTGCTCGCTCTGGCCCATTCCGTGGCCAAGCCGGTGAATGAAGTACTCGCCATAACCAGCTTTTTCAATAACCTGCCGCCCAATGTGGTCCAATTCAGCAGCCGTTATCCCGGGTTTAGCAGCGTCTTGAGCAGTAAGCTGGGCTTCAAGGCATACCTGGTAAATTTCTTTTAGATGATCATTAACCGGGCCGTACGCAACGGTTCGGGATGCATCGGAGATGTAGTCATCGCTGATAACGCCAAGGTCGAAAAGGCACAAACTATTCGGTTGAATAAGTTCTTTTTTAGGAGCACCGTGCGGATCAGCAGCGTTTGCGCCGCTTTGGATAATCGTATCAAAGCTCATTTGCATAATACCTTGTTTTTTGAGTTTGTACTCAATCTCAGCTGCAACGTCCTGCTCTGTGCGATTATTCGCCAGGGCCGCAAAGCCAATCTCAAACGCCTTATCAGCCCATTTGCCGGCGCACTCAAGTTTTGCGATTTCTTCTGGTGTTTTGTATAGGCGTTCGTGTTCAATTACTGGGGTTAAATCGGCCGCGACCGTCATTGTCGGGAAGTGGTCCTTGAGGGTTGCAAAGCGCGATAACGTTAAGTTGTTTTTTTGGACGGCCCACTTAGCTAGATGAGAGGTGCACTGGTTTAGGTGTTTAGTAATAAGTGCGAAGGCATCCTCGTGGTCTAAATACCCGTAAACAGGGAAACGCCATCCCGTTTCCTTAATTGCTTCCACCTCTAGTGCCGGGGCAAAGATAAATGGTTCGTGATCCGGGAAGATGAAGAGGGCAAGAACCCGTTCAATTGGATCACTGCCAAACCCTGTAAGGTACTTAATATCCGGAAATGCGCTGACGTATGCAACGTCTAGTTGGTTTTTTGCTAACCATTGTTGAATTGCTTTAATGTGTGTCATGCAACCACTCCTTTTTATTGATTGATTTTAGTATAGCATGTTAAAGGGCTACCAAAATGAAATGAAAAGGATGAAAATAAAACGTTTGCATTTCACGAGCGAAACTGCTAGATTAAAATACGTTAGGATGAAAGCAATTGAAAATTGACGGAGAGTAGTCCCAGAATCCAAATTACTTAATTAATGAAAGGAGCTTGTTTTTATGGAAAAACAAACCGTTACGATTTACGATGTCGCCCGCGAAGCAAGTGTTTCAATGGCAACGGTCTCCCGGGTAGTTAACGGGAACCCTAACGTTAAGCCATCAACCCGGAAACGGGTCTTAGACGTAATTGATAAGCTTGACTACCGGCCAAACGCCGTTGCCCGGGGCTTAGCAAGTAAGCGAACAACAACTGTTGGGGTAATTATCCCCGATGTTGCGAACGTTTATTTTGCGTCGCTTGCCCGTGGAATTGACGATGTAGCAACGATGTACAAGTACAACATTATTTTGGCTAATTCGGACGGGGGTGCCGAGAAGGGAATTCAGGTGTTTAATACCCTTCTTGCTAAACAGGTAGATGGAATTATCTTTATGGGAAACAACATTACTCCGGAATTACGGAGTCAGTTTGACCGGAGTAAAACGCCCGTTGTCATTGCCGGTTCGGTCGATGCCGATAACGCAATTGAAAGTGTCCACGTTGACTTTAAGGCGGCGTTTGCAGAAATTACAACAAACCTAATTAGCCGGGGGAACAAGCGGATAGCTCTGGTAACAGGGGCGGCGGACCAGCCGATTAATAAGGATTACCGGTTGCCAGGGTACAAGCAAGCTCTTGCGGCAAACGGTATTGAGTTTGATCCGGAACTAGTTTTTGAAACAACGAACAGCTATGAAGCGGGAGAAAAGTTGTGGCCGGCCTTAGCAGCGGCTCACGTAACGGCGGCTATTGTTGGTGATGATGAACTTGCTGCAGGTGTCCTGAATGGAGCCCGTGATGCTGGGGTATTGGTTCCTGATGAATTTGAATTGGTTACGGGCCAGGATACGAAATTGACGCAGATTGTCCGCCCAAGAATGTCATCATTAACGCAACCTCTTTACGATATTGGGGCCGTTTCAATGCGGTTGTTAACCAAAATGATGAATGATGAGGAAGTTGAGGATAAGACCGTTTTACTTCCGTTTGGATATGTTAAACGAGATACGACAAAGTAGTGGCGATATTGCGGATTTAGTCTGTTTTTGTTAGAATTAGAGTCGGCTTTGTGCTAATGATACTATTCGGAAAGAGGTTTTAGTCATGTCAGGACATTCAAAATGGCATAACATTCAGGGGCGGAAAAATGCCCAGGATGCTAAGCGTGGAAAGATTTTCCAGAAAATTACTCGTGAAATTTATGTTGCCGCTAAGGCTGGTGGTCCTGACCCAGATTCAAACCCACAGCTGCGGATGATTATTGACAAGGCCCGGGCAGCTAACATGCCGAAGGACAACATTAAGCGAGCAATTGATAAGTCAACGGGTGCCGGCGGCGAGAACTACGAGGAAATCACCTACGAAGGGTACGGTCCGGCAGGAGTTGCTATCCTTGTTCATGCGTTGACTGATAATCGTAATCGGACTGCTTCTGCCGTTCGGGCGGATTTTAACCGGAACGGGGGGAACCTTGGTGAAAGTGGGTCCGTTAGTTTTATGTTTGACCGAAAAGGTTACATTGCCATTGCCCGGGAAGACCTTGATGTTGATGAAGATACCATGTTTGAAGATGTGATCGATGCGGGGGCAGAAGACCTCCAGACGTCTGATGATGTTTTTGAAGTTTACACTGATCCTAAGGCGTTCCCTGACGTGCGGGATGCCCTGCAAAAGAAGTATGATCTTGCAACGGCCGAGATTACAATGGTGCCACAAAATACGGTCGCCGTTCCGGCCGAAAGGGTTGAACAGGTCCAGCGGTTAATTGATCGGCTGGAGGATGAGGACGATGTTTCTGATGTTTACACGTCCGCTGAATTCCCGGATGAGGATTAGGTTGAATTAAGGGGGCACCGTAGGTTTCCTACGGTGCCCCCCTTATACTAAATTGGTGCAGAGCTAAAAAATAATTGCGAAAGTTACGTGGGAGTGTGCGAACACTCCTACTTTTTTTCTTAGTTATATGGTGAGGGGGTGAACAGAATGAAGATGAATATTGACAGGATTATTCAAGCGGCGTTACGGCAGCGGGCGACTGATGTCTACTTAACGCCGGTTGGGAACGAATATGGTCTCCGGTTTAATGTGTGCGGAAGAATCGTGGAAAATCAATCAATCGGGGCGGATGAAGCACGGCGGATGATTAACCTGTTAAAATATCGGGCGAACATGGCACTTGGCGAACGCCGGCGTCCCCAATTGGGGGCGTTAACGATACGAATTGATGATGTTCCGGTTTTTTGTCGGTTATCAACAGTTGGTGATTTTCGTGACCGGGAAACATTGGTAATTCGGGTAATAACCCGGCTTCGCGGAGCGCTTGAAAGTCGTTATTTCTTGCCATCCCAGTTAACCCGTATTCGGCATGCATGTCGGCAACGGGGATTGGTACTATTCACGGGCCCGATGGGAGCAGGAAAAACAAGTGCGATGTATGATTTTGCCCGTGAGTTTGCTACCCGCCAGGTCTTTTGTATCGAGGATCCGGTTGAAATTTATGAACCTCGGTTTGTTCAGGTCCAGGTAAATGAAGCAGCAGGGATGACGTATGCGCAGCTTCTGAAACTTGCTTTGCGACACCATCCGGAAGTTTTTATTATTGGAGAGATTCGTGATGAGGAAACTGCGCAGGTGGCACTTAATGCGGCGTTAAGCGGTCATTTAGTGCTTAGTACACTTCATGTTCGATCAGCAGCAGGGACCCCTGCAAGGTTACGAAACCTGGGATTACGGGATGCGGATATTACACTTGCCTTGCGGTTGGCGTGTTATCAGCGGTTAATTCCCACAACCACGCACGATTTAAAAGTTCTTTTTGACTTTTACGATGGTTCAGATGGAAGGGGGTATCAGGAAGATGATTCGGCTAAGTGGCAGTCTGAACTTGCACGCTGTGTTGCAAAGAAATTGGTTTCACCGGCAGTGGCGGCTGAATTCCGCTACGGGTAAACATTGGACTCTTAAACAGCAAGGCCGATTTTTTACGGTAATTAATGATTTTTTGCAGGAAGGTTTCACCTTGCGCCAGGCCCTGGGAGGAGTTCGTCAGGTAATGCCCCGGTTGGCATCGGATATTAATAGGGTTGAACGCCAGTTAGATGCCGGGGACTCTTTTAGTACAGCCATTCGACCACAAATTGGGATTGCGCCGTACCTGCACTTGGCTTTGGCTGAAGACCACGGGTGTTTGAAAGTTACGGTTACCGTTCTTGCAAGGGAACTTTCCCGCCGTTATGAATACCGGCGGCGTATTTGCGGTTTGTTGGCTTATCCGTGTGGCTTATTAGTAATGCTGTTGAGTATTATCGGTGCGGTACATTGGTGGTTAATGCCAATGCTTCACCAGTTTGTTCCACCGCGGCAATCTTCAACGCTTGATTGGACATTGGTAGTTCGAATAATTATGGGAGCTATTTTGTGCAGCGGCGGGGTATATTGCAGTCGGATAGTTATCTGGTGGTGGCGCCAGCGTTCATTAAACCGCCATATTTGGTACAGCCAGTTACCGATCATTGGTCGCTTTTATCGGTACTACTGTGCGTACATTATTAGTTTTAATCTAGGTCAGTTATTAGTAAGCGGACTTGAACTTGCGCAGGTTGGTGAATTGTTGTTACGGTTTCCCTCAGGTAGTGTTCTTTATCAGCTTGGAGCAGAGTTTACCCAGACAATGATGGTGGGAAAGGCGATTAGGAATTTTACTGAACAAATCCCTTTTATCCCCGATGAAATTGCGACCTTTTTTGAGCGGGGTCAGGCAACAAGAACAACCGGACAAGCGCTTTTGATGTTTGCTGATGTAAGTTATCGTCGATTTGTGCAGGCGCTTGACCGCTTATTAACGTGGATTCAGCCGCTTTTCTTTATTGTGATTGCGGTGTTGATTATTGGAACTTACGTGGCAATTTTAGTTCCACTATATTCGAGTATTGGGAGGATAAATTGATGTTTAAAAAACGGGTACCGGCGTTTACGCTGATTGAAATGACGGTTGTTCTTTTTATCATTAGCCTATTGATTTTAATCGTGCTGCCCAATTTAAGTGCGCAACGGAAAGGAGCTAATAAGGTAAATAATCATGCTTTGCAAACGGAGCTTAATACTCAAGCGCAGCTTTATATGCAGGCCCACAATATTGATAATCCCCGCAACGTTCACCTGAAAGAACTGCAGGATGAGCATTATTTATCAGCGGCGCAGGTGAAAAAAATTAATGCGGAAGGGTTAAAGATTGATGGGACGACGGAGTAAACCGGGATTTACGTTAATTGAGACGACCATTGTTCTTCTAATTGTCACTATACTTGCGGGAATGGTTACTGTAGGGCCGGGAAAACGGTGGCAGGCTGCCTGGCAGGAACGGTGGTTTTTTAAACGGTTTAATGCTATC
The DNA here is from genome assembly GCF_045033025.1 of Ligilactobacillus sp. LYQ139. Taxonomy (NCBI): domain Bacteria; kingdom Bacillati; phylum Bacillota; class Bacilli; order Lactobacillales; family Lactobacillaceae; genus Ligilactobacillus; species Ligilactobacillus sp. LYQ139. Next base: position 38,001 of record NZ_JBJFZW010000006.1, on the reverse strand, counting down.
TGGATTGAGACTGTGACTAATCCCCGGTTGCTTCAGACGAACAAAACAGTCGTCTTTACGAAAAATCAAGTGCGGTTTATCGTTGATCAACATGAGTGCCACGTAATCGCTGTCCCAGCATCACTGCACCTGTTGCGGTATCAGGTGGTGAAAGTTGCACCCAGCGGAAGCGTAACGCCAGTAACGGTATGCTATCAAAGCCCGTCAAATAGGTGCAATAAGGTGCTTGTTTTTCAATTAGGATATGGAGGGCAATATAAGTATGAGGAAATTCAACGGTAAGCAAAGTAATGGTTTCTTATTAGTTGAGGCCGTTACTGGATTAGTATTGCTGGGAGTAACGCTTGAGATTACTGCGTTTTTTGGTAGTGCTCTTTTGCATGAAACCCGGCAAGCATACGGAGAGCTTCATCGCGCCCAATTGATGGATGAGCGGGTTCACCACATCGATGTCCACCAACAGCGGCGGATAGTGATAACAGATCGGAGCGGGAAAAATGAGATTACGTGGTAGCGCGGCCTTTACGTTGGTAGAAACGATAATTACCCTGCTAGTTGTTGCGGTGATCGGAACGAGTGCGGGGGTTACTATTCGTTGGTTAGGGACTCAGGAACGGTTTTTGCAACCAACGGTTCTTACATGGCATTCTTTTTGCCGTTTATTAACCGATGATCGGTTTCGCTTTAAGGTCGATCGGGTTATGACTCACGAACTGCATTTAATCAGTTTAGAAGATCACCAGCGCTATGATTTTGAATGGCGCGGGAATGAAATTCGAATGTATCGTTTGGGGCATGGTTATATGCCAATTTTACGAAATGTGACGGCGTTTAAAACCGTTGCACATCCGCCTATTATTCAACTGGACGCAATGGTTGATCACCGTCATTATCAAGCAACATTGTATATGAGGGAGTAAGAAATGCGGGGATTTACGTTTTATTTTAGTATGGTTGCGATCATTACCGTGACGGGGGTTTTATTGGGATTAACGATAATTGACCGGGGAATAATTATGGGGATGAAAGAACAGACCAATTACTACATTGCACGGGCGCTGGCAACGCTTGCTATTCGGCGAAAAGAAAATGGTAAGTTAGTAACTAATAGAGGAACAGTTGATGTTCAGAATAATGTCGTTACTGTGCGGCTTCGAGAAGGGCCGGTAATTCAGTTTAAGCGTTAGGGAAGGGTGTGATAGAATAAGCGGTAGTTATCTTATTTGAAATGGAGCTGGGCTTAAGTGGCGCTTGAAGACGTAAAGAAAGAATACGCGAAGATTGTTGCGGTGGTAAAAACGTTGCAGGATACGCTAGATATTTCGTACTTTGACGCGCTAATTGAAACAGCTGACAATCTGGCGGCCGGTGAGGTGCACGTTGAAGATGGTCAGCCAAGCGAAGAGGTTCAGCATCAGTTGCTTGAACGGTATCAGAAAATTCATTTAGATTCCTTTTCACGGGATGAAGCCCGGCAGTTACTTCAATTGTTAATTTTAAATGCGTACCGTGAGGAACGAGTTCAGGCTAACCACCAGATGACGCCAGACACGGTTGGAATTCTGGTGGAGTACGTGATTGAAAAAATTATTCCTCATAAAGATTTGCAAATTCTTGATATTGCTGTTGGAACGGGTAATTTGTTAATGACCGTTGTTAACCGTCTTCAAACTGTAAGTGATCACCAGATAACTGCATACGGGGTTGATAACGATGATACACAATTAGCACTTGCCGGCGTGATGGCGGAGTGGGGACAAGCACCCGTTGAACTGATTCATCAGGATGCGATTAGCCAGTTGATGGTTCCACAAACTGACCTAGTAATTGGTGACCTTCCCGTTGGGTATTATCCGATCGATGAACGGACGGCTACGTACGAAACAAGGGAGTCTGCAGGGCATTCCTATGTTCATTATTTAATGATCGAGCAGGCGCTCCGTAATCTTGTTCCGGGTGGATGGGGTGTTTTTATTGTTCCCGTCAATTTGTTTAGTGACGAACATGCGCAACGTCTTTTGGAGTATATCAAGGAAGTTGGGTATCTTCAGGGAATGTTGGGGTTACCCGCTGATTTATTCCAAACAGAGGTTGCCCGGAAGGCGGTCTTGATTATTCAAAAGCAGGGAGGAAATGCTAAGCAAGCCCCCCAGATTCTTTTAGGTGATTTTCCCTCCTTTAAGGATAAGGAAGAATTTCATAAATTTTTGAACAGCATTACGCAGTGGGAACGACAATCCTTTACGAAATAGTAAAGAGGGAGATCTAAAGTGAAAAACACCGAAAAAAAAGAACGGCGAGCCGCTCAAATTGCAAAGAAGAATGAGCGCATTAAGGAACAGGCCAGTGAGCTTATTATGCAAAGTGATACGCGAATGTTGATTGACGGTCGTCCTTACGAATTGGTTAAAAATTATAGAGATGGTTTTCAGGTTGAAAAGCTCCAGGAACGTTTTAGTCATGTTTTAACGAAATATGACTACATTGTTGGTGACTGGGGATACGATCAGCTCCGGCTACGGGGATTCTATCGTCACGGGAGTAAATTCGGATCGTCCACGCAGAGTATTGATTTGTTGGAGGATTACCTGACAGAGTATTGTAATTTTGGGTGTGCGTATTTTGTTCTTCATAACTTAGATGTTCAGGTTCCTAAAATGCCTCGGCATCGTCGACGGCAAGGGAGTAACATTCGGTGTCGTGTAAATAAGCGCCAGCCGTCAAAGGGCTATGCAATTCATCGTAGAGAAAAGTCAACGCCTTCATCTCCCCGGAATGGTTCTCGTCCGGAAAATGGAAGGCGACACTTTACTATTCAACAAAAGGAAAACCGAACAAAACAATAGGTAATTAGTAAAAACAGTGTTGCCAAGAATGTTGGTGTGCGCTTGTTTTGGTTCGTCTGAAACATACAAATTTAATGATATTTATCACTGCCTTTTGCTAATGACGGTCAAAATGACGGTCAATGTTTCAACCCGTCTAGTAGGCGTTCAATTTGTTCATCGCTTTTTACCTGATATTCGTCTATTAAGTATGCGTAGTATTTGGAAGTAGTAGTCATATCAGTGTGTCCTAACCGCTTACTTATTGCGTATAAATCAACCCCGCTGTAAAGCAGGAAAGCAACGTGTGAATGACGCAAACTGTGGAAATGGAAACCTTGTTTGACTATTCCGGCTTTCTTCATTGCTAGGCGGAGAGTTGCATTCGCCGCTACGGAAGAAGGTGGCACACCGTCAGAGGTTTTGGCAAAAACCATTTGACTATTGTTTGCCCGTAATTTTTTTAAGCAGTCCAGTAGGTCGGCGTTTACCCGAATAGTGCGGTTGCTTCCTTCCGTTTTTGTGCTTTTAAATCGGCTATCTAAAAAGTCCCACGCTTTGTTGACGTTAATAGTTTTCTGCTTAAAATCAATATCTTCCCAAGTTAAAGCGCCGATTTCACCGATACGCATGCCGGTATAAATTGCGGTTAAAATCATAAAGCGAGAAGGAGCTTCTGGTGTTAGGTGTTTCTTTATCTCATCAATAAGACACATAATCTCATTAACATTCATGTATTCTACTTTTCGAGTTCGTTCTTTGTTAGCGGTCAAAATCACTTTTTGAGTGAAATCTTGCGTAATATATCGGTCATAAATAGCTGAATTAACGCACGCCCTAATGATTGAATTAACTTTTTGCATTGTACCCGGAGAATGATTTTTGCCGTGTTTGTTTATAAAACGTTGATAATCACGCCGGGTGATTTTATCAATTCGTTTATTCAGATTTCTGTGTAATAGTTTACTAACAATTTGATATTGCTTAATCGTGGGGGTGGCAAGGTTGCTTTCCTTATACGTTTTGAACCAATCGTCAAAATAATCAGGAAACGAGATATTAGTCGGTCGTTTCCCGTTGTTTAACTTGTTCTCCATATCGACAGCATAGCGCTTTGCTTCTGACTTGGTTTTAAACCCGCCTTTAGCCACTTCTTTTTTTATCCCATTATCATAGTATGTTATCCGTGCTTGCCATTTATTGCCACGTTTGCGGTAGAACGCCATTGTCATCCCTCCTGAACGTATGTTCGATTAAATCGCTAAATGAACTCCCCAAATAGGGGAGTATTTTTCTATTTACCGTTGATTAACAAAACATGAACTTTTTTATTATCGTTTAACGTATCTGGTTGATAAGTTAAAGTAGTTTTATTTCCCTTTGAATTAACAGGTACCTGTCCAACTAAGTCCTTGGTTAGCGAAGCTCCCTTATCAAGGTCACCACTTCCCATTTCGTCAATTCCATTCATAGAAACAATATCAGGTGTCTTTGAATTGCCGTTAGTGTCAAAGTTCCAGTCTAATTCGTTGTAGGAGATTGAACCGTGACTATGGTTATTGATAGTGACGTTGGCAACTATATAACGTTTGCCATTGTCAGGCTGATTAACGTCGTCACCTTTAACGAAACGGATATTGTTAACTCTAACAGAAACGCCATTACTTAGTTTTATGGTGTTACCAACAGCAAAATCTTTGTGGAACGCATTTGCGGTGTGCTTCTTAGTGGACTTATGAGCAACCGTGTGTGTATGTGTAGAATGATTGCTTGATGAATTGTCATCAGGACTACTGAATAACTTAAATGCGCCAACAAAAACAACTACGACGATAATCGCCCAAAACCACCAGAGTTCATACCACTTTCTAGTCTTGTTCATGTGTGTTTCCTCCGTTGTTCTTAGCAGGGTGTTGTTGGAATAAGAATACGCAGGAAATAACTAATAGGATAATAGCTGGAAATGCAAGGGCAGCAGTTAAACCAAAGCAGACACTTCCGATTGTTCCTAAGATACCGCCCGTCATTTTAATTCCGTACTTATGAGATTGGTAAATGCAGATAGCATTCAAAACGACGCCGACCCAAGCCATAGCGTAGAATAAACCAGCAGCTCCGTTGGTTGCTCCACTTGTAGCTCCGAAAGCGTCTGAGAACGCTGCTCCAAAAATGACAAACCATGAAATGGCAAATAAAACGCAGTTCACGATGTTTAAAATCGCAGTCCACGTATTGATTTTCAGCTTCTTCACTGAAAATCACCCCCTAAACAAGTTGTTTCGTAGCTTTTAACGTCTTCAACTGTTGGACGATAGATAATCCTTTATTCGTTCTCTTACCAGGCCTTCAAGATGAGCTGGTATCGACAAACATTCCATTAAGTCGTTAGCGTTCACTTTAGAGCTATCCCTTTCTCTAAAGTAGAGCGGCAGAAGCAGGCTAATCGCTAATGAGTTTGCTTCACGTTCAATTCTTACCCGGCTTCCGTATGTAGCGTGATAGAATGCAATGTCACAATCTGAATGTAGTAGAACGTGTCCGATTTCGTGTGCTAACTGAAATGGTATCTCACGTTCGTTATGCCACTGGTTGTTCATTACTATTCGCCTTGCACAAGATAACGAACAGGGTGGCGTATATTTATCCAAATCATCAACCCAGTAAATACGAATGCGATGTTGCTTGGCTATCCCTTCCAAGTGGTCACGCACAATTTCGTCCATTTACTTGTCCCCATATTCTCCTGTTTCCAAAATGTGTTTAATTAATTCAATATCACGCTTTGGTATTTTCTTTCCTTCGTAAGTAAAAATATCTTCATCGCTGTTCAAATAGGCTAAATCAGGAGTAGTTTTACCTTCTTGTACCCCTAATAAATAATCCGCCGAAACACTGAACAGGTTAGCTAATTGCTTAATGGCTTTGCTAGATGGTTCTGCCTTGCCTTTTTCCCATGCGGTTATTGTTGGTTGAGAAACATGTAGTAACTTTGCCAATTCCACTTGAGAATATCCGTGTTGTTTCCTCAAGGCATGTAATTTATCAGATAACATCTACTTCCCTCCCAACAAAATAATTAATAATGAAATTGCTATTTTAATAACCTAACTTAGTATAAATGAAGCTCAAGCCCTTGGCAACAACAATTAATAAGATATTCTCTCTGATAAATATTATTTATAATTTAGTGTTGCTTTTTATAAACTATGATGATATTATAATAATCGTCAAAAGGAGGTGCCTAAAAATGATTTATCGACTAAAGGGTATGCGAATTACCGAAGGTTTCACTCAAATAGAATTTGCAAAGGCGTTAGGAGTCACGCAAACTGCTGTGTCGGCATGGGAAACAGGGCGTGTAGTCCCAAGTACAAAGAATATTAAGAAAATTGCAGAAGTGCTTAATAAGCCGATTGATGAGATTTTTTCGCTCTTCAATATAGATAAAGTTATTAATTAGCACGAAAAATACAAAAAGTTGTTAATAAAGAGGGTGATTATGTGCAAACATTAGAAGCTCACGTATCAATCAAAGTTCCCGAAGAATACGTGCTAGTCAAGAAAGCTGAATTGCAAGAATTGAAAGACCAGACAGAACAGGGTGTAACGTGGGGGCTTGCTGATATGAAGCGAGAGTTACACATTCCAAAATCATTGCCATGGATAAGGGAGGCTGTGCTTAAACCGAACCGCCAAGAGATTGACAGGAAGAATGGTGGTTGGTGTGTGTTCGGTGAAGGTACGGGTCACCGTTATTCCGTTCAGCCAAGCGGAGCGAGGAAGTGGTTTGAAGAAAACTGGAAGCGAATTGATTGGGACGAACCCTTGGAGGGTTACGAATGAAGATCACGTGGAAGGACGTAGTTGCGATTGTCGTTGGTTTAATTCTGGGGTTGCTTATCCCGAAAGATTAGGAGGACAAAACATGAATTGGAGATTTGCTTCATTACTGGTTAGTGCATTTACGTTGGGAGCGTCATTCGTTATGCTGTTCAGCTATGTAACGTGCTTTTACGGATTGGGCATGATGATTGGTTTAATCGCTGGTTGGTTGGGCTACTTTTGGGGGCGGTCAGATGAAGCACGAGAGCATTAAAAAAGCCACCGCTTGGGACGGTGGCTGGAAAAACAAAAACTTCATCAGTGAGTTTATGCCAAAAAAATTACAGTGTCAATATTTTTTCGGCGGGCTGCACCGAATGATGAAGGGATTATCGCCAAAAAAGCAGAACTTACTGCTAGAAACACTAATCACGATTAACAAAGGAAATGAATTTGAGCAAATAGCGCTACATGAACGGAGGAATACAAAATGAACGAACTTACAGCACAGCCGAAAGTCACGTATACCCCGGCGAAAATCGAACTGAACAATCACGAGAAGATTGCGGAGCTGGTTAAGCAAGCGGTCGAAAAGTATGACGGACTGGTGGTAACGCCGGAAACGTTGTCGGAATGCAAAGCGTCACGGGCAGAGCTAAACAAGCTGATTAAAGCCCTGAACCAGAAGCGCATTGATATCCACAAGGAATACGAGAAACCGTACAACGAGTTCAAAAAGCAGATTGACGGTTGGACGAACGAGCTTTCAGTGGTGGTTGCCCAACTCAAGGACGGCATTAGCGTCGAAGAAGAAAAAGAGCAGGAAGAACGAAAAGCGGTAGTGGAACAGCTGATTGCTGAAATGAGTGTGAACTATCACGTACCAGCTGAAAACATCGAAATCGCTAAGAGTTGGTTAAACAAGGGTATGTTCACCAAGACGATGAAGCCAGCGAAGAAGCTACTTGAAGCCGTTAAGGGTGCGTTTGATGTAGCACTGCACAAAAAGGACGCAATCGAAACTGTCCGCCGGTACGCTCACAACATGCACGTTGACGCTGAACCGTACGTCCGTCCGATGTTAGCGCCGGAATGGAACGGAATTGCCAGCGATGTAATGGCGCTGATTGATGAGGATTGTGAGAAGCGGGAAGCATTGGCAGAAGCAGATCGGGAACAGGTTGAAGCGCAAAAAGAGCAGTTGGTCAAGACCAGCAATGGAGAATTAGTCAATCAAGAAACAGGCGAACACGTTCAAGAGATACAGCAAGTTACTTTCACGCTGGAGGGGACGAAGGAAGCCATTGATAAGGTCGCCCAAGCAATCATTGAGAGTGGCGCACAAGTCACTTATAAGACCAGTCGAAAAACTATCCTGAAAGGGGCTGAATAACCATGACGGCAAGTAAGCGGGAAGAAATCATCAAGAAGTTGTCAGCAGTGGACGTTAGCGCATTCCTGAAAGAGAAGATGAAGCTGTCGTACTTGAGCTGGGCAGACGCATGGCGTATCTTAACCGGTTTATATCCGAATAGCACTTACGAAATCAAGGAATATCCGCAGTTTGAAGTGGTAGACGGGAAAGCAGTTCAGATTGGGACAACTGATTACCGGCTGACAAATGCGGGGTGTGAGGTTTCGGTGACAGTCAACATTGACGGCGAAGCATTTTCGATGAGCCTGTACGTCATGGATAGTCGGAACAAGGCGGTCAAGCAACCAGACTATGCCCAGATTAACAAGACACAAATGCGGTGCTTAGTTAAGGCGATTGCGTTAGCTGGTTTGGGGCTGAACGTCTACGCTGGCGAAGATATACCGACTGATGAGAGCTTGAAGCGGAATGGCGTGGATAAAGAGAGCCAGCAGAAACAAGTGGAGCTGAAAGCCAAGCGTCAAGCGTACACAAGGATGTTACGTCAAGCCACTGGCGGTGATAAGAAGCTGGCGCAGATGTTCCAACAACGGGCGCAGAAAGTTGCCAGTGAAATGGACGCTACGTTTAGCGCAATGGAGCCATTACAAAAAGCTACATTGATGATTAAGGCACTAAACAAGGTTATTGCCGAACAGCAACAGGCGCAACAAGAAGCCGGGGGCGTAAGCGATGAAACCGAGTTCCCAATCTAGTTTTTACGGTACGTTGGAGAGCGTTGCTGGCAAAACGTTGTCAGTTGCTTTGGCAGACGATTTAGACCTTGCAAAAGTAAATAGATTAGCGAACGGAAGAAAGCCTGTAATCGAGCTGAAAGTGGCAGACGGGAGGGTAATTAGTCCGGAGCAACGTAAGCTGTTCTTCGCCTTGCTTCGTGATTACTGCGACTACACCGGTTATCTCATGACGGAAGCCGAAGATATGTTCAAGTGGATCACCGAGCGGACGTTCCAGCTACAACCGTTCAGCATGAGCGATTGCAGTGTTAGTCAAGCAAACATGATTATTAGCGTGCTGATTGAATACATGTTTGAGTACGATATTCCGTTCAAGTACAAGACGTGGCAGAGCATTCCGGACTACTTCCCAAAGCAAATGTTGTGTTTGCGAAAACGGCGGTGTGTGATTTGTGGGCGACCGGCTGACCGAGCGCACGTGTTCGCCGTTGGCATGGGACGCAACCGAGAAAAGATTCATCACGGCGGGAATTACGTCATGAGTTTGTGCCGAGCTCATCACACGGAACAGCACAAAATCGGCATTAAGCAATTTATCGAGAAGTACCATATCAAGCCAGTCAAAGTTAATCGGGAGGTGGCGAAGCAAATTGGTTGGGAATATTGAGCGCTGGAAGGATATTCCGGGTTACGAAGGACTGTATCAGGTATCAGACTATGGGCGGGTTCGCATGGAGAGCAACAACCGCATGTTAAAGCCGTTCAATAACGGCAACGGTTACCTCCGTATCAAGCTGAATAATGATAGCGGACGGCGAGCGTTCTACGTTCACAAGTTGGTTCTAGCAACATTTAGCGATAAACCACTGAATTATCCGCTGGAGGTTAACCACCGGAACGAGGTGAAGAGCGACAACCGGTTGACGAACCTTGAGTGGGTAACCAGACGAGAAAACATGAATTATGGTACAGCGCATATACGCATTGTACGAGCACTCCAGCGTCCTTGTGTTCTGGTAGGAAACGGACAGGCGATGTATTTCAGTGGCGAGAATGAGGCGTCACGGGCGTTAGGACTGCATTGTGACGCAGTTAGTGGTGCATTATCCCACGGCTACAAGGTTAGCGGATATGTAGTGAAACGTATCGACAGAAAAGAAATGGCAACAATCTAGGAGGGCAGAATCATGAATATCACGGCATTAGTTGGGCGATTAACGAAAGACCCAGAACTGCGATACACGCAGAGCGGGACGGCAGTGTGTGAGTTTACGCTGGCTGTTCCGCGGGACTTTAAGAATGCACAAGGTGAGTACGAGAGCGACTTCATCCGTTGCATTGTCTGGCGCAAGAGCGCAGAGAGCTTTGCTAACCATTTTCATAAGGGTTCCCGGACGCAAGTAACCGGACGTATTGAAACTGGAAGCTACGAGGACAAGAACGGGAACACGGTCTACACGACAAAGGTGGTTGTCGAAAATTGGGGGTTCATTGATACGAAAGCCGAAAACGACCAGTACCGGCAGAGTAATGGGAACCAGAGCAATAACCAAACGCAAAGCAACCAACAAGGCGGAGGTTCTGAATGGACGCAAGGCGATGACACAACCACGATTTCTGACAAAGATTTGCCGTTCTAAAGGGGGAGATTTGAATGTTACGTTACGGAAAATGTTTTTGGGAACAACGGATGGCCGTCCCAAGTACGCTTTTGCGTTCAAAGCACTTAATGGATAGCGACAAGCTGGTGTACTTCCTGCTGTCAGCGCTGGACGGAGATAGCCGTCACGTGAGCGCAAAGGAAATCTCCAAGTACTGCGAGATGAACGAGAAGCTGGTTGGTATGTGCCTTAACCGGTTGACAGAAGCCGGTTATTTAGACGAAGAAGGTGACTACGATGAAGTATAGCCGAGATTTTAAGGGTGTCTGGATACCAAGAGAGATTTGGTTGACCGATAAATTAACGCTTATTGAAAAGGCACTGCTGGTGGAAATTGATAGTTTAAGTTCCAGCGGAAAGCCTTGCTTTGCAAGTAATCAGCATTTTGCAGAATTTCTTAACGTAAGTAAGCGAAGTGTAATCAGGTACGTTCAAAACTTAAAAGACAAAGGGTATATCGAAGTTAGTTTTGAGTATGAGGACGAAAAAGTTAAGCGCAGATTTTTAAAGGTGACAACTTGGAACGTGGGGAGTGACAAGTTGACACGAGGGGGAGTGACAGATTGGCATGACCCCCAGTGTCAAAGTGGCACGGATAGTAATAACAATAAGAGTAATAACAGTAATAGTAATACAGATAGTATAGTTGAGCGGCAAACCGCTCCCTCCAGCAAGCTGGAGCAGGCCACCAAAATTATTGGCTACCTGAACAAACGGGTTGGCACACACTATCGAGCAACCACCCGCAAAACACAGACGTTGATTAAAGCTAGGTTGAATGAAGGCTTTACAGTTGATGATTTCAAACGGGTTATTGATAACAAGGCGGATGAATGGTTGGGCGACCAGAAAATGGAGAAGTACCTGCGTCCGGAAACGTTGTTTGGCACAAAGTTCGAGGGCTACCTGAATGAACGGAGTACTCCACGGGTTGGTGGTGACGGCATAGTAGTTGGTACTGATTACGCCAAGCTGGCACGGGAGCAGGACGAGGATTACCAAAAATCACTGGAAAATTTGGGTGAGGTTCACGACAAGGAGTTGCCTTTTTAGGAGGTGGTTACGGTGCAAAGCACATGTTCGTTGTTGAATAAGCGGGTTCTGATACGCCTTGCCAAAGAACACGGGGTGTCATTGGACGTGATTAATCACCGGGAAACGCCAGAGGAACGGCAAAAGCGTAAGGAAAAAGAGGAGCGCAAACTGACAGCGCAGTTTCTTCGCCAAGAAAAGCAACAGTTTCTGCGCAGGTGTTCGTTGGTTGATAGTCGTAAGGAGTTCCAAAAGACGTTCAGCCAATTAGATCAGAACTCCAGTGCGGAATATAAGCAAGCTGCCCGCAAAGTGGTTGGTGAGCTTATCCCGGCTTGGTTGGACGGCAGTACGGGCAACCTGTTGCTGGTAGGTAAACCAGGTGTCGGAAAGACGTTGCTGGCGATTTGTGCGATTAACCGATTGAACGAAGCGAACCAGTCCGACAAGACGTTTAAGCCACTTTTCATCTCAATGGCACGGCTAAAGGACGTGATTATGCGTTCCCGGCTAGAGCGTGATGAGCGGGCTAGTAATGCGGTTCATTGCGTGATGAGTGCGGTTAATAAGGCAAACTTGATTGTCCTTGATGATTTAGGGGCAGAAAGCGATATGAGCCGGAATGGTGGTGCGTATCAGACTGTTAAGGAAGCCTTGTTGCAAATCGCCAAGCGGTATGACGAGATACCGTATATCCTCACCAGTAATCTTGATACAGACGGCATTGTGCGGTTATACGGTGACCGGGTAGCAGATAGGTTAGTACCGAAGAAAAACGGCACGGTTATTCGGTTGACAAAGACGGACAGTCACAGGGGGGTGTAGTTATGCGAGTGGTGCGAGTAGTAGCGAACGGTTGGGCAATGGCGGTGACTACCGATAACGGTAACGAATACCGGTTTGTGGGTGATAACTGCCCACGAGTAGTTGTGGGTGAGGAGCTTCCGGTTGGTTGCAACCCGTATAAGGTGATTACGTCATTAGGACAAGTGATTGAGTTGGGATAGCCCTAGAACTCATCCAGAGCGTCATAGGAGCGTTTTGAGTGATGATGAGAGGAATTGCACATAAAGATAATAAAACGTAATCAGGAGGTAGTTATCGTGGTTAGAATGTTAATCCCATATGAGCCGGTCGAACAAGCTCGACCACGGTTCACCAGTCGGGGGAGATTTGTGCGAGTGTATGACCCACCGAAGGTTGCCAAGTATAAGAAGCTGGTACGGCAATACGTTGCTGAAACAATGGCAATGCGGGAGATTGAGCAGTACCACGATATGGCGTTGAAGGTCACGTTTGTGTTCTTCCGTCCCATTCAGAAGTCGGTTAGCAAGACAGAACGCTACCGGCGGTTGACGAACAAGCATAAGCCGGTACAGAAGCCGGACACGTCCAATTACGTTAAGTCACTGGAGGACGCCTTAAACGGGGTTCTTTGGGACGATGATAGCCGAATAACGCAGATTAAGGCATTAAAACGTTACGGTGAATTGCCGTCAACGGAAATCACAGTAGAGGAGGATAGATAATGCTAGGGACGATTGTGGCTGAATATTTTAGCGAGAAACGACCTGATTACGAATACTACGCTGGGAAACTGGAAGCCCGGCTTTATGACAACGGGTGTGATGACTGGTTCGCTGAACCAACGTACAACGGTATCGAAGTTATGTGGCGTAACCGTATCATGTTCGCCCTGTATTATTCGGACGACCACCAGATTAGGGTATGCAGTACGGGGTTAATCCCCGATGATTACCAGTTAGCGTTGTACCTGACGAGCGGGACGGTTGAGGAGATACGAAAGGAGCAGAATAACCAGAATGAATGTGATTAGTAAGCACTTCTGCAAACGGAACGATAAAAACGTGGAAAATCCCCGAAGAATTTATCCGTTGGTAACGGTAGCTGCTGACTGTACCGTTATCGATGACGAGGAATTTCTAAAGAATTTCGGTGATGTGGGCATATATGTTGATTATATGAGCGATGAAGCCAAGCGTGAATTAGCTGGATATTTTGCACTACTAGAAATTCAGCACTACAACTCCGCAAACGGCTTCATGAGATTATCGGTTGAAGAAATGGAAGCGCACTTCAAAGAGCTAGGGGTGCGAGTGAAATTAAGGCATGTGTGAGGTGGTAACGATGAATGTGATTAGTAAGTATGCGGTAACGGACGCTGATAAGTTTTTGCGTCACGTTGGTTTGGATAAATTCTATTTGCAGGACATGAGCGAGAACGTCAAGTGTGAAATAGCTGGTTATCTTGTCACGATTGAGGTCAGGGACTATAACAAACCGACTTCTCTTAAAGATCCTTCGGCGTCTGAGCCTGAAATCGTTGACTATTGGGCAAGCAAAGGCGTGAAGGTTCAGGTGAAACGGGTATGACACCAGAAGAATATTATCGGGACTATATTTCCGGCGACCCGTTACGGCGGTCGGCAGAGTGGGAACGCAAGTACAGTGAGGAGCTGTTTTTTCACGATGATCTACCACCGATTTGGTTGGAGATAAAGAGCGTGGAGCGCCACTTAACAAAACGGCAGAAGGAACAGATTTTATACGAGGAGTTGGCGAAGGTCGTCAACCCGGCGTGCGAATTATGAGGAGGTTTTTACTATGGCAATGACTAAAGACGAGTATTTACAGAAGTTTACGCGTGAAAAGGAAGTTCGTAATGTATTCGGGGGACTATCAGTAGAAGCTGGGAATAAAGTGGTTGAAGTGCTGAAAAAAGAAGATTTAACGTACGAAGAAGCATATGCCGCTCTCCAGTACGCTTATAACAAACTCAAGTTTGAATCTAACTTCCTAAAAGTAAACTAGCAGCTGAAAGCAAGGAATGTGGATAATGGCAGAAATACAACCTGATTACTACAAGGGACGAGACGGACATGACTTGTTCGACCGGTTTGAGCATGGACTACTGACACCCGATGAGGTGGTCGGTTTCTATAAGGGAAACGTGATTAAGTACCTGACCCGGTTCAAGAAAAAGAACGGACTGGAAGATTTGAAAAAAGCACGGGTATATCTAACACGGCTGATTGATTTTGAGAAAGTTAAGGAGGACGAAAAATAATGAAATCACGATTATTAAAGACATGGAAGCACGGCAACATTGGGTGCTGGTTGCGTGAGGTAATACGTGATGACGCGGATAAATGGTACTGCGGCTATGTTGAGTGTGGGTTTGCTGAGGTTGTAGGTGAGTGGTCGTTCTCCGAAATCATTACGTATACTGGAGATATAGCGGAACTATTGCACTGTGGCAATTCAGCACCAGTTATTGGCTTTGATACGCAAGATGAAGCGATAGGTCAAGACGAAGTTATTGAACGGATTAACGAACTGGCAGAGGATGTTGCCGAACTGAATGGCAAAGTATTTGCTTTGTGTCAGCCGGAGCGTTCACTTAATTTTGCTGAGTTCATGGAAAATGTTATTGACTGGGCAAGTAATAAGCACCTGTTGATCGAGCCAAACGCAGATACGAAGGTGTTTGAACAGCAGGTAAATATTAAGCGCTCACGGCAGTTACTCAAGTTTCACGAGGAGTGCGGTGAGCTAACCGAAGATTACCTCAAGGGCAACGCCAAGCATATCGTGGACAGTTTCGGAGACGTGCTGGTGACGCTGGTTATTTTTGCTAAGCAAATGGATATACCGCTGGATAAGTGTTGGAATAAGGCGTGGTCGCATATCAAGAACCGGACAGGCAAGACCATTCACGGGACGTTTGTAAAGGACGGTGATATGTAGTGGACGCAATCGAGAGAGCTAAAACAGCGTTTTATGACTACGAGCGGGAGTTATACGGTAAATACGGTCATGATTACACAAAACTTCCAAATGATGACCCCCGAATCGTTGAATTACAAACATTGATGAACTGCTGGTGCGGTTTGCTCCGCAAAGAGAACAATAAACAAAAAACAAGGCGGAAAGGTAACGAACAGTACTGGGATAGTCTGGGAATGGTTGATGAGTGTATTAAGCAGGGACGTTTTGAAAGGCCAAAATCGGCTAACAGTGCCAGTCATATTCGCCCGCTGGCGGATAATGAATATTTGCGAGGTTTGACCGTATTACGGCAAGGCGGTTCAGTGAGTGCGTTAGGGCGTGCAATTAATCGGGACGCAGTAACTACGCTCCATACCCTTACGAGAGGTGAGTTCCGCATGGAAGATGTGAAGGAATGGCGGTGGTTGATGACACACCGCTATCGGGTTACAAACGGTGAAACTGTAAGATATGCGAATAGCCAAATGAAAAGCCAGAGTATCACCGGGCTGACGTACAAAGAAACCAAAGAGGTGGTTAAAAATCGTACCGAATGCAAGGGTTGGACGATTACATTAACAAACCACGAGAACATTACTGACGATGAGCGTAAGTGTATCAACCTCTAGTATGTAGTTCGTTCGGTGTCAGGTAAAATATAGTATGTAAGACGTTCACTTTTGTGTCGCTGGCGCAGGATTACAAAAATACATGTTTCTTTTACTTACAAAGCCTGCCAAACGGTTCGTGACCGTTGTCAGTGATTCACCCGAAGAAGGGTGGCGTAATTAGTTATCGCCAGCGGTGCGATTCCGCTGGCGGTATTTACCGGGAAATGCCGGTGACATTAAAACAGCTTTAGTAGTAGACCCGGTTCACCGGGTTTTATTCGATTAAGGGGTGATTGTGTGATTGACCTGTTAGATAAGTTAGATTATGACGCAACCGCCAAGCGAGTTGATTATTACCTGTCCGTGGTCGTGGCAAGATTGCTGCGGATAGCGAACGAGAGTCCGGCGGCGTTGAAGTCACCAAGCATGGACGGGATGCCGAAAAATCCGCATTATGAGAATGTAAATGAAACAAAAATGCAGAAGTACATTGACGCCAAGACAGAGATTAATGCGGTGGGTATGGTAATTATGCGGTGTTCAAGTGTGGCACAGGCCATACTCACGAAGCTGTATATTAATCATCTACCGAACGTTATTGTTTGCGATAGTATCGGATACTCTCATTCACAATTCGCGCATTTGAAAAAGGAAGCGCTGAATGAATTTGCTGACCGGTTCGAGTGCGTCAGGGGCGGGAGAGATTTACACGTTTACGATGAATAGGGGGGCAATCGTGTTCAGAAAAAAGGAAACAAAAAGCCTCAAAGAAATGGGCGTGAAAGAAGTTAGAATATTTGACGGATATATGGAATTCATAAAATATGACGGTAGCGGTGTGACCGTGCAACTGCATCCCCTTAGGGACGCTTTAAAGAAGTATTTGTGGGGATGGTTAAGATGACGGACATGTAGAGAAGAATGAACTATGTGTGTTTTTTAGTACAAGACTAGAGCTTTAATAATTTTTCACAATTATTGTCAAATTTTGACATCCATAATCTGAGTCGATCGTGTATTATTATTTTTGCTGAAAGTTTCCTTTCAGCTCGGTAAATGAGGTCATAAAAGCATCAACTTTGTGTTGATGCTTTTTTGTGTTTTTATTAGTAAATAATGAGGTAATTAATTTAAGTATGTTGTCAATTACGTTTGCATAACGATAAGAACTTTAAAGAAGAACTTGGATTAATTTGATAGCAATTGGGCAAAGCAGTCCGATTATTATTAACTTTATGAACGTTTCAAGAACATCATGATTTTTTGATAAATAAAGAACGCTCTTAGTTATTGTCGATTTGATTAAGTTAGCTACTCTAACAAAAATAAATGCAATAAAGCAAGTTTGTAATAAGATAGGACAGTAATCGCTTTTTATATAACCAGGTGTAACAATTAATTTTACTATGGGATATAAGAGAAATAGTGAAGTTGATATTATAAATGTCCATTTAATATGGTTGTAGATTTTATTTTTATCGTTTAATTTTCCTAAAGCTGAAAATATAACCGCATTAAAAAACAGAATGAAAATTATCAAGTTAATTTCTGATGTTACATCAGGGCGTAAAAAATTCGTGGTTATTTTAATTAACGTAAACGATAACGAAAAAACTGAAGCAACTTGTAAAGATAAAGTAATTCTTCTTTTACCTTGTATGAAGGAGTATGATGAAGGATTTATAGTAGGTGGATTAATTGGTTCGAGGATGATAAATACTATTATTATCAAGATAATAAATAAATCAAATGAGAAATATAAACTTAGACAATCTATAATGAATTCAGGACGCATAATGGTGTGTAATGTAACGGGAGGGTAGGTATGAGGATTATTTTTTGCGGATATATTATAGTTAATTATCATCACTGGTATTATAGCTATTGAACTTGTGATAATTATATCTATTATGCAGGTAAAAATATCTTCTTTGTAATATTTGATAACGCTCCAGAGACTTGAATATACATCTCCAAGCCATGGACATATATCTCTAATACTGCGTTGTTTCATAGTATCTACCTTCCGTAATTATTATTAGCGATATTGTAAATATGGTTGTTAATTACTTAATGATTATCGTACTCTTGTAAGTAAAATACCAGATTTTAATTTTTATATACCGAACACATATTGAATAAAATGATATTATATTTTATCTCTTTGAACTTTTCTCAGTTAATTTTTAAGTTTTTTCTTGATCCATTTGAAGCAGCAAACGGAGCAAAAATTGTAGCGCATCGTAAGGAATATTTAGTGGAATAACGGGTGAAGTTAATTAATTTCTTCTGTACCACATTATTGTTGTTAAAAGCATAATGTTTATGTGTTATCGCATTCTATTCCAAAAAAATAAGGCCATCAGAGTAAAACTCCAATGGCCTTATAATATTTTGCGAATAGCAAGATAATTAAGATGGACTATCTGTGGTTAGTATATTAATTACTTGAAACCGCTATAAAACTTAAGTAGACGGTTAACAATACATATGCTATCCTACACGCGTGAGCTAGAGAAATTCTGTCTCCGAAGATTTTCTCTCTTGGCTCACAACAGTTACTATTGAACGGCGACATTACCAGCAGTAATCTTTTTATTTCTCATTTTGCTGGATGTCGTCTTTTATTTCGTCAAGGAGTATAACACATAAAATGTGACGGAAGTGTGTAGAAGCACTGTGAAATATTTAAGAAATTGTTATGATAAAAGGCACTAGAATATAAATCTAGTGCCTTTTAATGAATGTTACTTTGTGAAACTACTTTAAAACTTGATTAGAATAATGAATATAAAGGTGATATTCTAATCGTAGAGTCACGTTATACACTTCCTTAATGCACGTACGTGACTTCTTCATTAACACGTTAGGTGGCGTTATCGAATAGTATCCTTAGCACGTTGCTATTCGACAACGCCATTTAGTATATCACGAGACATACGTTTAAAGTGTGAATTTTGTGTGTTTTTTTTGAAGAATTGTAATTTTGAATGCAAACACACTTATTTATTGAGCAATCGTTCATAATTTCTATTTATTTTTAATTACCGTGCTGTTTTAACACGCACTGAATTTTTTCCTCAAATCCACTTAGCGCTGCGTATGGTAAAAAAATTGCTGCTCGTTGTTTCTTCGGCATTCGCGGATAGCGCAGGTGGGATTGGTAGTCGACGTTAATTAGTGTGGTTTGGTTGTATATCATACGGGTAGATCTCCAAAACGTTATATGCGAACAAGCGTTCGTTAATAAATATAACTGTACTATGGATTAAAAGCAAATCGGAAACTGACCGGACATTTACCGGACAAAGACCGGACACACACCGGACAAATAAGGATGTATATTGATAGCGTAAAGAATGGCGATAGCGAAATGCTGTCGCCTTTTTGTGTGTAAGGAGATGAGTACATGCAAATTGTCAATACGCCGATAGACGCAATCAAACCATATCCGAATAACCCTCGGATAAACGAAGGGGGAGTGGACGCAGTTGCTAAGTCTATTCAGGAGTTCGGGTGGCAACAACCGATTGTGGTTGATAAGGACGGCGTGATTATTGTCGGCCATACCCGATACAAAGCAGCGCAAAAGTTAGGGCTAGATAAAGTCCCAGTGGTGACAGCTGATAAGTTATCCGATAAGCAGGTTAAGGCATACCGGTTGGCAGATAACAAGGTGGCCGATAAGACGATTTGGGACAATAAGAAGCTCCTTGATGAGTTGGACGGTATCGGGGACGACGTGTTTACCGGGTTCACTACGTCTGACATATTCGATGATGTATTAGACGAAACGCAAGATGATGTTTTGCAAAAGAACGAAGCTGGCGTGACGTATTCATTTAGCCTTAAAACACAGAATAAGCAGTTATTCGAGCGAGTGAAAGAGTTGGTGGAAACATATGAGTGATGTACTAATTGCTGAAATCAGCGGTAAACGTCCGGGTGGTATTAAAGAACGTCCAACAGAAGGGTTTCAATACGATTACGACCACGTGATTATTTCCAACAATTCTGACGGGTATCAGACCAAGTGGGACGTAGTAAACGTTCCGGATGAATACGTTGAATGGTACAAGCAAAACGTTAAGACGAGCGATAGTGCATGGTACGCACCGATGAACCGAAGTTACGCTATCAAGTATGCCCGAGAACATGGTTATCGTTACCTGATTCAGTTAGACGACAATATCGTATTCTGGGAGATTGCGTACAAGATTGGTGAACGTTCGTATCGGACGAGCCACGTAAAGGGTTCAAATGCAGAAGGCATTCAGAATGACTTGCTGGAGTATCTGGTAGACGTATTACGATTTACCAGCGCCGGTATTGCGGGCATGGAAGTTGCTGGTGCAAGTGTTCCGGGACATGATTTTTTGCGGGAGCGTTACGTGTACAGTGCGTTTGCATTAGACCTCCAACGCATTCCTGATTATTACCAAGGCGACTTTGAGGACGACATTGAGTTTCGGTTAAAGCTGAAACAAATGGGTATTCCAAGCGTGTGTGTTTGTCCGTTCCGGTATGGCAAGACGGCGCAAGAAGGAACCAAGGACACGAGCGGTAATCGACAAGCGTACGTGGACGCAGGTGTTAAGCGTGGAGCGCATATGAGCAAGTTATATGGCGAATACTATTCAGCCGGGATGAGTTCTCGGGGCAGTGGGACAAGGCGTAAGGCAGGCATGCGAGCGTTTAGGCACAAGCTGAAACCATTCAAAGTTGGCGTAAAGGTTAGTGATTATGCGTACCTAGAGGGACGTATGAGTGAGTTGTTAGTCAAGTACGCTAATAACAAACCAACGGAGTTCAAAACCAGCGTAATGAATGATTAGCGAAAGGGGGTGTCCTCATGGTAAAGCAACATTCGATGTATGATGATTGGACTGAACCCGAGAACCTCATCCTCATTCAAGGGTGGAAGCGGAACGGATTAACCAACGAAGAGATTGCTAAAAATATTGGCATTAATGCCAAGACGTTGTGGGCATGGCAACGGAAAGAACGTGATTTGCCACGAGGACAGCGCCCAATAAGTAATGCTTTAAAAATTGGTAGGCAACAGGCAAATTTCGTAATTGAAAATAAGTTGTTTGAACGAGCCCGCCAAGGGAACACAACAGCAATGATTTTTTGGTTGAAGAACAACTGGCGGGATAAGTACAACGATAGCCAGTTGTCAGTGGAAGAACGTAGGTTGGCACAGCAACGGACGAAGAAGCTAATTGCAGATACCAAGATAAGCGAAGCCAAGGCAAAGGCACTAGCCGAAGGAGGCAACGCTGGAATAACGGCTATCAAGTTCGTTGATGATTTGGGGGACGATGAAAGTGACGCAGGTGACGAACAGTCTTAATACGATTGTCGGTGGCGGATATAACGCCTACTGGCACGATAAGCACTTTTACCGGGTTGTTAAAGGCTCCCGTGCCAGCAAGAAAAGCAAGACCACGGCGCTGAACATGGTCTACCGCATTATGCGTTATCCGTGGAGCAACGTTTTAGTTGTTCGGCGGTATTCAAACACGAACCGGCAGTCAACGTACAGTGATTTAGTGTGGGCAATCAATAAGTTCCACGCCCAGCATTTATTCAAACTGAACCCGTCCATGCCCGAGATTGTGTACAAGCCAACCGGGCAAAAGATCATGTTTCGGGGACTGGATAAGGAATTGAAGCTGACGTCCGTTTCCGTAACGCACGGTGTACTTTCGTTTGTGTGGGTCGAAGAAGCGTACGAGATTGAGAGCCAAGATAAGCTCCAGACGTTGGCCGAAAGTATCCGTGGGAAGATTGATGACCCGGAAGGATTTAAACAAATTACGGTAACGTTTAATCCGTGGAACGAAAATCATTGGTTGAAGCGGGCGTTTTTCGATGAAGATACCCGGTTGAGTGATACGTTCAGCCTGACAACTACGTTTCGGTGTAATGAGTGGTTAGACGAGCAGGATAAGCAACGCTACCTTGACTTGTACCGGACAAACCCTAGGCGGGCGAGGGTTGCATGTGACGGTGATTGGGGAATAACCGAAGGACTGGTGTTCGAGGACAATATCGATCAGCAAGAGTTCAATATCCAAGAGAAGCTGACCGAATGCGGGTTAGCTTCTTTTGGTTTGGACTACGGTTTCGGTTCAGACCCGAACGCCTTTGTTGCGGTGGCGATTGACCGTAAGCACAAAGAGCTGTGGGTATATGACGAGATGTACAGTCACCACCAGACAACGCCGAACACTGCGGAATGGTTGAAGTCACACGGTTACGAGCGAGCGAATATCTATTGCGATAGTGCGAACCCGGAACGAACAGCCCAATTAAATGATTGCGGGGTCGTTAATGCGGTGAGTGTGCAAAAGACACCGATTGAGGTTGGTATCGACCAGCTATGGCAGTATCAGATACACGTTCATCCGAAGTGCAAGAACCTGTGGCGTGAGCTTAATTCGTATGTGTTCGACAGCGATAAGTTAGGCAACACGTTGAACACGCCGAAGGACGAAAATAACCACGAAATTGACGCTCTTCGTTATGCCATGCGTCCATATTTGAATGACTATGACGGGTCGTTGGGTGTCAACTGGAACGAGCAATACGAAATTGGCGAAAGAATGGGGGTTAACTACTGATGAAGATTGAGAAAAAACAGCGTTTTAACGGGCAGGCAAACCGAGTGTATCGAGTGCCAGTTACCCGTTTTAATGCAATTAAGGATAACCCGAATGCCTTAATGGAGTTGGCGTACCAGTTTATCCAAAACCACCAGAATTACCAAGTGCCACGCATTCAGGAGTTAAAGCAGTACTACTTGGCGCAGAACGACATTAAGAACAAGGCGGACAGTCCGAACCCGTATCACTCCAACAATAAGATTGCGAGTGCGTTCGCCCGTTACATTACTAATATCCGGGTTGGGTACTTCTTGGGTAACGATATTCAGTTTAAAGTGCAACAAACGGGCAGCGTTCAGCAAAGCGTTGCTGATAAGTTGGACGAACAGTTACAAGTGTTCAACCAGACGAGCGATGAGAGCTACATTGAGGAACAGATTAAGAAAGATTTGTCAGTGTGTGGTCGGGCGTATGATCTGGTATTCGTGAACCCGGGTGAAACCACGCTGAATTTAGCGGTTGTTGACCCAGAAACAGCGTTTGTTGTCTATGACGACAGCGTGAAGGAACAGCCGTTGTTTGCGGTACGGTACTACCAAACTGGCGTGCTGGATAACGACTTAGTTGAGCAGTACGAGATTTACACCAGCGACACGGTGTTCCGTTTCCACACTGACGGTGGTTTCCCGGAAATGAATACGCCTATGCCGTACGCCGTGCTGGATAGCCAAGAGCCGTTGTTTTTCGGTCGGGTACCGATGACCGAATACTACAACAATGATGAACGGACGGGTGACTGGGAGCCGGAGCTTGATTTGATTGACGCACTGGATGACAGCGTATCGAGCATGGCCGATTTTCAGGACGATTTCGACAACGCCAACATTATTTTGACGGGTAAGTTCGCCAACCTGACTGAACCAGTGTATAAGCTGGATAAGGACGGAAAGAAGGTAATCGGTGCGGACGGACAACCGATTGTGCTGGAGCCAGCGCACCCGAACGTCAACCCACACAACCATTTGTGGTACTTGGAGCCGTACGCCCAGCCAACGGGTATCAACGGCGGACGAGCAATGGTAAATCCAGACGCCAAGTACCTGACAAAGACGTACGACAGCGCTGGCTGGAAGGAGTACACCGACTTCTTGATTGGCGAGGTTCACAAGTACACGAACACGCCAAACGTTAACGACCCGAACTTCGCTTCTAACGCTTCTGGGGTTGCCATGAGTTACAAACTCTGGGGTGCAGACCAAGAGCGGAAAATTCAGGAAGCCTTATACAAAAAGGGGTTGTTCAGTCGGCTATGCGCTTGTGTGGCGTACTGGCAAAAGCTCAATATCCTACCGCAGGCAGTCAATACGGCTACGTTGGCGCAGGTTATCCAACCAAACTTCGTGCCGAACCTGCCGAAGAACGACCAAGAAACGGCGTTACTGGTGCAGACGTTGAACGCTACCGGATTATTCAGTGCTGAAACGTTGCGTGAGTTAGCTGAGCCGGTTACGGGAGTTTCAGCAGATACGGAGCAACAGCGGGACGATGACGAAACGGTTAAGCAACAGAACGCTACGGACGCCTACAATCAGGGCGTGACTGGCATTGGGAAGGTGTTTGCCACGGGTGAACCGGCAGTGGTCGACCAACTGGTAAAGGGTGATGAAGATGAACCAGCAGAAACTGATTAACGACCTTAACCGGGTATTTAACCCCAATGACAAGAGCGTTAAGGAGTTATTGCGGTTGGTGAGTGCCGCTAAAGGGAAGCAGGTTGCTGATTTAAGCTATTACATCAACAACGGTATTCAGTGGAATGCAGACGCTAAGCCGGAGGATGTAGTACGTGTTCTGAATGATCTAAAGCAGTTGCAGGTAGAAGTTCACAAGGCAGAGCAAAACGGCGTAGAGGGCTTGTCGGCGGCGTGTGGTTTGATATTAAACGATCTACCGTACAAGACTAATGCAGACGTTGCAAAACTCCAGTCACGGGTGAATAACGCTAAATTGGGGTTGGACGTGTACAACGCCTTAACCGATAAGCAGTCCGATGTGGTCGATAAGATTGCAAACGTGGTTTCACATGATGTTAAGCCGGCACCAATTAAACATAGTGCTGAAATGGACGAACTCATGCACACGAACTTTGATCGATATCACCCGCAAGCAACCCGAAAAGCACTAGCGAAGATTGCTTACCGCAACGCCACGGATAAGTCACCAGTTGAGTTGATTTATCACCATGTTAACGAGATGAGTATGGACTTAGATAACGTGATTGATTTTGCGTTGAAGAATAACGTTAACCAAAACGTACTCAAGGATAAGGTGCGCAAGGTGATCGCCAAGAACCAGCAGAAAGATTTGCTGGACGGCAAGTGGGAACGTGCGGTCAGTCAGTCATTCTCAAAAGAAGCTAAGAACTTCCAGCGTATTTTTGTGACTGAGTTAAAAGCCCGGCAGGTTCAAGCGTCGGCGGCGGCATTTAAACGCATGGGTTACAAGCGATTTAAAACGTACACCCGGCATTCTAATAACGTGTGTCGGTATTGTATGGGAATGGACGCCAAGGCGGCGTACATTGATGATTTGCAGCACGGCGTGAACGCACCGCCCTATCATCCGTATTGTGGGTGCAACATTGAGCCAGCAATTTAATATCTTGTCCCAAGTATGACGTTAAAAGGCTTATTTTTTTATCGCCGACGGGCGCTAAACGGAATCTAGCCGACGGGCGTAAAACGGAGGAGGTTTTGTCATGAACGACGAAGCAGAAGAAAAGCAGGGACAGGTTACGGAAAACTCCGAACCAACATTTACCGACGAACAACAAGAACGTATCGACCAGTTAATCGCCCAGAAGGTCGCCAAAGAACGCAAGAGAAGCGAACTTAAAATGGCGGAGCAAGAGAAGCAGTTCAATGAGCGACTGGAAAGCGAGAAGAAAAAGATTGCCGAGCGTGCCAAGATGTCCGCCGAAGAACGAGCACAGGCAGAACAGGCTGACCGTGAGAAGGAATTGCAAGCTAAGAGCGCAGAGTATGACAAGAAGCTCAACGAGTTAACCACGAAGTCAATGCTCATTGACGAGGGAATTAGCCGTGACATGCTCCCGCTTGTCATGGGACGGAATGAGGACGAAACCTCACGCAATCTGGAACTGCTGAAAAAGTATGGACAGCAGATTAAGGAAAGCGTGACGGCTGAATTACTGAAAGGCAAGCAAGCCCCGGCGGCTTCGACACCACGTGCCCCGCAGATTGCGGTCAAAGATAACCCGTGGTCAGAGGACGCATGGAACTTGACGGAACAGCAACGCATTTGTACGGAAGACCCGGACAGAGCACGGGAATTGATTGCTCAAGTAGGGGCAATTAGCCGTTATCACGTTACGCCGGTTGAGTAATAAAGGAGAGATGTAGATATGACAGTAGATTACACGCAAGCAACGCACTTATCCGATATGCAAGTGCCAGTCAACTGGGCGCAGTACATTATCGAACGGTCAACAGCAAGTAACGCCTTTTTCAAAAGTGGTGTAGTTGCTGATAACACACCACAGCTTCACACGCTGGGGACGGGTGGATCAGTCGTTAATATCCCGGCATACAAGCCGTTAGATATTGCTGACCCGCAACTACCGGACGACACCACGGACTTACAGCTTCACAAAATTACGACTGACCTGTATCAGGCACGTAAGTTGGGCTTCGACCAGGCATGGAGCGCTACGGACTTAGCAACTGAATTATCTGGTTCAGACCCGTTGACAGCTATTGGTGAGTCACTGGCGGACTATTGGAGTTCAGTTTACGAGAAGGTCTTGGTCGCTACGTTGAACGGGGTATTTGCTTCTTCGAGCATGAAGGGTGTTAACCAGTTTGACGCAACGTCTGGCAAGGACGCCACATTCAGCCTGACAAACTTCAACGAAGCACGGTTCATGTTGGGCGACCACTACAAGGACTTAGCACTGGTTGTAATTCATTCAGATATTCTGAAAGCATTACAGAACGCTAACCTTGTTGACCCGAAGAGTGGTTCATCAAACACGTTCGTTATCAACGGTAACGCTAACGTGCCAACAGCAATCACCGCACCAGACGCTGGCGACAGTATCAAGGGTGTTCAGATTGTCGTAGATGACGCACTGGCAAAGGACAGTTCTGGTAAGTACACATCATACCTGTTCGCTAAGGGTGCAATTTCATACGCCGAGTTCCCGGTAGAACACGCCGTTGAAACGGGTCGTGACTCACTTGTTAACCATGGGGTGGACTTCCTTGTTAACCGGCGGCGGTTCGTTATGGCGCCACAGGGTGTGTCATGGAACGAAACAGCATTCGGAACGGACAAGAAGTTCCCGTCACTGACTGACCTTGCCAACGGTGCAAACTGGGTGAAGAAGTTCGACAACAAGCAAATCCCGGTCGTTAAGTTCGTAACGTCCGCAGACGCAGTTGCGGCAACGACGACTTCTACGGCTTCAAGCCATTAATTAGGAGGTGGACGCAATGGCAATGACGGATATTGAGCGAATTAAGACGCTGGTTGGCGTAGCCGTTGATGAACAGACGGAAGCCCGGCTACAAATCTATATCGACAACGCTAAAAAGGCCATTTGCGTCTTTATCGGTAAGGACGTGACCGACTTTCCGGATGAGTTGAGTTATATCGTGGACGCAATCACGCTGGCGAAATACAACAAGTTCCATAACGAGGGCATTAACAGTATCAGTGAAGCTGGACTGTCGATGACCTTTAATGCGAACGACCTGCAACCGTACTACAACGACCTGCAAGCATGGTTAGACCGTAATACAGGGTTAGGCAATAGCGGAATTGTGGTCGGTTGGGAGTGATGTGGTATGCGTTACGACCAAGACGTAATTTTGCTCAAGCGCCAGCCAAGCACGGAGGATGATACCGAAACGTTAGACCATGTTGACACGTACGTAGAAACCCGGGTCAAGGCGAACTTGCAACGGGCGAACGTAACGGTCGGAACGGGTGAAACGTATGAGGCAACCATTATTCGGGTGTTCGGCGAGTACGAAGCGGATAAGATTGCTTTTCCGCAGACGTATAAGCCCGGGGACGATAGCACGATGTATAACGTTCAGACGGTGCAACACCATTTCCGGCGCACTGATTTCTTCATTGCAGAAAGCGAAGTGGTATGGCATGTCGGATAACGAGTTACCAACAGTTAAGTTTGGAGTAAATCTGGACGCATTTAATCAAGTCAGGGCAGCGGCACAAGCGTTAGCGGACGCTGGTATGCCGGAAGCGTTGGCCGAGTTTGACCGTGAATTTCAGCAAGCGCAACGATTATCCCGTCAGTTCGTCCTCCAAGCTGGCGCCAAAGAGGTGGACGCTGCGCAGAAATTAGAAAGTTCATTGGTCGGGCATAGCAAGAGCAGATATGTACCTACCGGAACGTTGCAGGGGTCGATTAAGCCGGAGGTTAGCCCGGACGGGTTATCGGTATCAGTCGCACCACACGCAACAACCGCTCAAGTTAAGCAAGCCCGAGGAGGGAAAGCAGACGGCAAGGTAACACCGTACGGCCCGTTCGTTGAATTTGGGACGTACAAAATGGCACCTGAACCGTTCATGAAGCCCAGCGGTGAACGAGTAGCAAATGAACTGAAAGGCGATTTTGAGAACACGGTACGGCGAGCAATCGAATAGGAGGTGAACCGATTGTCACCAGAAACAGACCTGTTGCTGGCTGTTAAACGGCAACTGAAACAGATTGGTGTTCCGGTTTATGACTTCGGGGAACAAGTGCCAAACAAGTTCCCGCAGATTGTCGTAAACCTCATGAACGAAGAAGAGCAGAACGACTTACGGCAAATGGACTACATGAAGGTGTCACTCATGGTGGACGTTTATACCAAGCGTAATCTCATGGGACAAGCCTATGACGTAGCCCACAATGTTCGAGTTGCAATGCAGACAGTGGCAACCACGTATTGGCCGATAAGGTACGACACGTTTAGCGAGCGGACGATGACCGATACAACGCAGGGTGGCGACAAGCTCCTGCGGATCAATTATATTTTTGACTATTTTGTTTACGGAAAGAAAGGGGTATAGATTATGGCGATTGAATGGCAACACGACGCTGAATTAGACGTAGAAAGCGCAGATAAGATTGTTTACGGAATTAAATTCCCGTGGGACAAGCCAACCGACCTTATCCGCATGTTAGGGGTACAGGCGGCAACGTCAACCACAAACACCCGGACAGTAACGAATGTGAACACCAAGAAGGGTGTGCTTCACGCTTCCGGTTCCAAGTCTGAAACGTTTGTCGTTGATAGCTACTGGTTAATGGGTGACACGTTACAGGAAATGCTCAAGCGGGCCGTTGATGAGGACGTCGAAATCGGTATTTGGCGGATTGACCTTAACCAAGTTAAGTCCAGTGGTGGTAAGCGGTACTTCCGGGCAGATTTCGCCGAAGCAACGCCTAATGGTGTTCCTGAAACCGAAGCGGTTAACAACTTACTGCACTCTAACATCACGTACAACATTAACGGTTCTTCACAGCCGGGAATTCTGTGCGAGGACGAGTTAGACCCGAAGATTTTGGAAATGAGTATTAAGCTGTTCAACTTTGCTCACAACACAGACTTTGGGGGTAAGGAAGACCCGAAGCCGACTGTTTGGGAAACATGGCAACAGTCACACACTGTTGACCAGCCTTCAACTGTGGTAAAGCCGAATGTTGAAGGCAGTTCATCAACGAACAGCGAAACGGGAAAGGCAGAAACAACAACCGCCACTACCACAAACGGTGGTAAGTAGGCTTAATAACAATACAGATTAGGAGGAAATCTAGTTATGGAAACACTTAACATTAACAACAACGCATACACACCGAAGTTTAACTTTGCATTCTACAAGCAAGTTTCAAAAGAAAATGCCGCTGATAATCAGGACGGGTTCACAATGCTGGTTAATGACCTGTTAGCTGGTAGCGTGGACGCAATCGTGTCTGCGTACTACTACGGCATGGCATGGTACAAGCGTAACCAGCCGTCACAGGAAGCCATTGTGGACGCATTAAGCGATACGGTATTTGCGGACGAAGGCCGGACGCAGAAGGAATTTGACAACATCATTGAGGAGATGAAAGCGTCAAATTTCTTGAAAGCTCGTTTGAACCAGTTCGTCAAGGATATGGACGAGAACATGGACTTAATGCAGGAACGGGTGGACAAGGAAGCGGACGACAATCCGGACAAGGATACGGAAGAAGCCGTACTTCGGCGGATGACGGGTCAGCTCGACCACCTGAAACAACTTATCTCGACACCATCAGTTACGCCCGGCGTATAGGGTTAAGTGTTTCTGAACTGGACGAAATGTCGCCGGTTGAGTTTCGGGCGGCAGAGCGGGGGTATCAGTTACGACTGCTAGATGAGCAGGAGCAACGTCTGACCCCACAGATTGCCGTAGACGCTTCGTTACAAGGTTCTCTGACTGATTATGTCGAACGGACACACCAAAGTGTTGGTGAAGCCCGCAAGAAGATACTGGCGGAAGCCAAGAAGCAGAAGGAAAAGCCGAAACAAACCGTAGCGGCGTTAGCTTTACAGGAGATTCTCAAAGAAAGGGGGTAGAGCCATGGCAGTTGTCGAACAGCAATTCGTGTGGAAGTTCATTGACCAAGTTACGAACGGCGTAAACCGTGCCAAGCAGGCAATTATGGAAGCCCAAGAAGCCGTCAAAGGCAGTGGGACAGAGATTGCGGCACAAGGCGCACATTGGGCGGAATACAGTGCCAAAGCCACCAACGCAATGGACAAGGTGCAACATGACGCTGTAAGCCTCAAAACGGACGTGGAGAGCGCTATTAATGGTACAGATGACAAGGTTAAGAACGCTGGTAGTAGTTGGTCGAGTTTCAGCACAAAAGCCAAAGAAGCGATTGACAAGGTCGTCAACACCGCAAAGAACATGAAAGATGGCGTAATGAACTCTTTAAGCAGTGCTGAAAAGAACGTTGACCGCTTCGGGTCGGCAATTAACAAGCTCCCCCGTGAAAAGACCACCGAAATCAAGGCAAAAATTGAGGACGGTAATCTAGGCAAGTTCTCCCGTGAAGTCCGTGACGTGCCTAAGCGCAAGGTCACGGAAATCAAAGCGGAAACGAACCAAAGTGTCTTATCACGGATTATCAACTCGTTTAAGAAAATACCAAGCCATAAGACCGTAGATATAGAAGCCAAAGATCATGCTTCTGGTGTGTTAAGCCGAATTAGTGCCGGTGCAAGTGAAACCGGACACCGTTTCAGTGCATTAAAGGATATTATGCTGGGAACGTTTGTCGGCGGTGCAATTGCGGCTGGAATTGGGGCAATCGGTAGTAAATTGTCTGAATTGTGGCATGAATCAGACGAAGTCGCCAAGGAAAATCAGGTCATGACGCAAACGTGGAATACCCTAACGGGTAGTGCTGGGCAGGCAAACGCAATGGTTGACAGCATTCAGCATTTAGCTACGGCGACAGGGCAGTCCACCAGCCTAGTAAACGAACTAGAACAGAGCTTTTACCACCTGAATAGCAATAAGACACAAGCGGATAATTTAACGAAGTCCATGTTGAACATGGGTGACGCCGTTGGGTTGTCCGTTGAGCAATTAAAGGCTGTATCGCAGGATATGACGCACGCCATGGCAACGGGGAAGGTCACTGCTGGTGAATTAAACCAAATTGGGGGCTACTTCCCGATGATTGATGAAGCAATGGCGCATGCGTGCCATACTTCGGTTGCCGGAATGCGTCAAATGGCACGGCAAGGTAAAATTTCGGCTTCAACGTTGGAACAAGTGTTCAATGAATTAGGGCAGGATAAATACGGCAAGGCTGCTGAAAACATGATGAAAACCATGTGGGGAATGGAACGGGTTATCAAATCACGTTCCAAACAGCTTATATCGGACTTCCAAATGCCTTTCCTGAACGCTAAAAGTCCAGTGTTTGAAGCGGTATCGAAGTGGGTATCATCTAAGGATACTGACGCAGAATTTCAGAAGTTAGGAAAAACCGTGGCAAAGGGAATGCAAGTCGTTTCTAAGGCGTTCACGGGTTCAGGTGACGTTAAGACCATTCAGCACGAAATGGATAACGCCATTAACTCCATTACCAAAGGAGTTGCCGTCGCTTCACAATTTATTGCCAAGCATGCCACGACCATTAAGGCGGCGTTTAGTGCTATGGGTTCAGCCGTTAAGATCGCGTTTGAAGTGATTGGAACGGCTGTCGGAACGGTAATCAAGGTTCTTAGTTCCGTACTGGGAATTTTTGATAAAACTAGCAAGAGTGGCAAGGACTCCGCAAATGCCATGCAGACGGTTGCTAACGCCCTTAAAGCATTATCAAACAACCGGCAAGCAATCAAGCTGCTTGCTGACGCATTAATAGGACTGTTTGCCGCTAAGAAAGCGATGGGCTTTATTAGCATGGTAAATAATGCGCACGAAGCATTATTTAAGTTTGGTAATACTAAATTAGGTAGCCTAACAAGCTCAATCGCCAAGTTAGGTGGAAAAGGTATTAAGAGTGCCATCTCGAGTGTTGGAACGTTGGCGAAGAAGATTGGTAGTTTAAGTGCAGCTGGTATTAAGGGTGCTGTTAACGGATTAGGAAGATTAGCCAAGGGTGCGGCTAGTTTAGCTGGTTCGGCTGTTAAGGGTGCTATTGCTACCATTCGCACCTTAACAACCGCTACTACGAGTTTAAGTGTGTCAATGTTTGGGGTTGACGTCCCGATTGTTCTGATTGTCGGTGCATTAGCACTGTTAGGATTGGGAATTTATGAGGCCTACAAGCATTGCAAACCATTCCGTGACGCAGTGAATGCCATTGGTTCAGTGTTAGTAAAGTTAGTGAGTGCATGTGGACGCCTTGTAAAAGACGGCATTAATGTGTTAATTAAGTCGTTTACTAACATTGGTAAAACTGCTAAAAGTATTTGGAACGCTGTTCCGGACGCATTCAAGAGAGCTTATGGCACTATCCTTAAAGGCGATATCGACTTCATTAAGAGCTATGTAAAAGCATGGCAAGATTGGAGCAAAGGATTGCTTGAATTGTTACAAGGTCATTGGGGAAAAGCAGGACAATATTTCTCCAAAGCCTATAAGACGTTTTTTAAGGGTTTAACTAACTGGGTTAAATCTTCACAAAAAGCGTGGGGTCAGTGGGCTAAGGCGCTCCTGCAACTGATAACTAAACATTGGGGTTCCATTGGTAAGTTGTTCAGCAAAGGTTGGAAGGACTTGCAGAAACTCTTTAAGGACGGAAGCAAGATACTTCTGAAAGGTTGGCAAGCACTCACTAAGTCCATTCAAGATTTATGGTCGAAGTCATGGAATAAAGTGTCATCAATCACTGCGAAAGTCTGGAAGGATATTACTACCAAGGTAGCGAAAGGTGCTGAACAGGTGCGTAATTCCGTTTCGCAGGGAATTAATAAGATCAAGGTTGAGTGGAACAAGGACTGGAGTGTGATTAGTTCTACCACTGTGCATATTTGGAACGGCATTAAGGACAGAGTAAGCGAAGGCATGAACAATGTTCGGAGTAATGTTTCAAATAAAATGGCACAAGTTAAGGCAGACTGGAGTTCTGCGTGGAGCGCAGTTAGAGCGGTTGCTTCCCGAATTTGGGGCGCAATTAAGGCAGATATTGGCAGTGCAATTAGTAGTATTGCCAGTCATATTAGTAGCACACTGAACTCAATTTCCAGCGTCTGGTCGAGTGCATGGAACGGCATGAAATCAGCCTTTCAGAGTATCTGGAATGGCATTAAGAGTGCCGCCCAAGACGGAATGAATGGTGTAATTAACGTTATTAATGGCGCAATCGGTGGCATTAATAAGGTTTGGTCGTTCTTTACTGGCAAAGGTACTGGACTAGGCGAAATCGGACACGTTCACTTCGCAAAAGGTGGTATTGTCGGCGAACGCAAGGGTGCGTTATCTGTCATCAATGACGGCGCTGGCCCACACTGGAAAGAACTGGTGCGGACACCAAGTGGCGAATACTTTATGAGTAATCAACGGAACTGGACAGGACTGCTCCCGGTTGGTTCCCGGGTGTACAGCGGTGAAGAGACGCACGCTATTATGCAAATGGCCGGCGTAGAACACTATGCAACCGGCGGTATCGTTGGCATGCAAGCACAGCACTTTGACGGTGGTGGCTGGGTTCAGGAAGGTATCGACTGGGCTAAAGGCGCATGGAACAACGTTAAGGATTGGCTTGGCGATAAGCTAGACGCTCTGGATGATTTTCTAGATGACCCGATTAAGGCCTTGAAAGGAATTATCCAGAAGGCGGCAAATGCACTGCTGGGGCTTGTCCCGAGCCAGTACCGGGGCATTGGCAAGTGGGTCGTTGACAAATTACCTTCCGCAATGAAAGACTGGGCTGTTAGAATTCTGAAGCCGATTGAAGAAAAGTTATCGGAAGAAGAAGGTGGAAGTGGAAACTGGCGTGAGGTTATCCATCATGCCGAACACTTAATGCACGTTCATCTTTCAGAAAATCAGGTCAGTCGATTACTCCGGCAAATTCAAACGGAATCAGGCGGTAATCCGCATATCCGACAGCAAATTACCGATATTAACTCAATCGAAGGACACCCGGCGCAAGGGCTCTTGCAGTTCATTCCGTCCACGTTCAATGCGTGGGCAATGCCGGGACACCATAACATTATGAGCGGGCTAGATCAGATTATGGCTGCAATTAACTGTCTGAACCACGGTGGCGAAGGTGGTTGGGGCAACATTGGTAACGGTCACGGCTGGTGGACTGGTGGCGAAGTTTGGGGCAAACAGTTAGGCTGGGTTGGCGACAACACAGAAGGTCACGAGTACGTGATTAACCCGTATGCTCCAAGCGCCAAACCATTGTTAGAGAAAGCAGTCAACGAAACCATGCTGGCACAACCCGAACCGTCACAAGCACCGGTTCATGCGGATAGTGCAGACGGTGATAAGTTGGACGAAATTGTCGAGCTGTTAAAGATGTTGGTTGCTAAGGATATGACGATTAGTCTGGAAGACATCGCACAACGTCTGCGGAAACAAGACGCACACGTGCTACGTATGCAAACGAAACAGGGGGTGTTCTAGAATGCAAATTTTCTCAAAACGAACTGATAAGCCACATGCTTATAAGTTTGGGGAATACCAGAACCCTCTAGCTTATGACCCGGTAGAACTTGCTATCAGTGAGGACGGCAAGAACTGGGTATCGGCGTTTGATGTTGGCGATATGGACGGGATATACCTGTACGACTATGATTGGCAAACACCAGTCACCGCCGACACGTATAGCACGTTAGGGCAAAGGAACGGGCAAAATTTAACCGCAAGTCGTTATGATAGTCGGCAGATTACGCTTACGTTCCTCGCCCGGTGTCTGGACGAAGATGATGAGAAGCTGGCACTAAAGGCAATTACAAATTACCTTGTTAGCCGGACGCCATATTGGATTACGTTTGCAGACTGCGGTTATCGGATGTTTTTGGTGAAATATACTAGCATGACGGCAACGTATATCAGTGAGAAAAACCTTGAGATACAGGTGACGCTTACTAATCTTACTGGGGTTGGGCAGAGCGTAGTTAGTTCATTAAACATTGATAATGCCGTGGCATTCGGGTTGGGGTTACGTGAGAACGAGAATTACAGCTATCAGTTTAGCGGTAACTCATTCACGGTCTACAATCCGGGTGATCTGCCGGTTGACCCGATTGTGCAAAATGATTATTTTGTGCTGACAATTCATGCGGACGGGAAACCGTGTATCAAGAACAACGATACTGGCGACACGTTCGTCATGAACAACAACGTCAACAAAGGTCAGTCGTTGGTATTGAACGGGGTTAACCCGTACCTTGACGGAAACGGGTGCGGTAATCAGACGAATAACGGGGTCATTCGGTTACAACAAGGAGAAAACCACCTAAGCGTGTCGGGGTGTGACAACTTCTCCTGTTCGATTGACTTCTTTTTTAAGTATCTGAACTGATGTACCAGTACCCGACAATTACGGTGCAAACCCGGGACGGGGCGACACGTGAACGATTACCTATTCCGGATATGCAGGCTTCCTTTAAGGAAACATGGAACGTCAATGATACATGGCAGATCGAGTTTACGGTGATGGATAACGCTGGTTACCGGACGGCGATAGGGTTATTATCCGTTGAGAATATCATCAACTACGGCGGACAGCAGTTTTATATCAACAGCATTAACCGGGTAATTAACAATGGTACGAGTACGTATAGTGTGACGGCAACGCACCAGTATTTCACGGACAGCGCTAATTTACGGATTAATGGTTCGCCGAATAGTGGTAACTCAGCGGATAGCAACGGAACGCCAACCAGCTTTCAGGACGCCGTGAACAAGTTCTTGAACGGTAACGACCAGGGTATTAGTGCCGAGTTTCACGGTAATTTTCCGATTGCGACTATCGAAAGCCCAAGCGGGTCATTCCAGAGTTTCTTTTCATCACACGCTGGCGACTACAATGCGGTTGTGGTTCCGAACGGCAAGCACTGGGTGTTTTACACCACAGACGCTTTTCGGCAAGATAACGGACGCACAATGTTCTACGAACACGACAGCGAAGACGTCAAGCTAGGCATGGATAGTAGTTCGATTGTTAATCAGGCGCAGTGCTACGGTAAGGCGAACCAGAATGACAACAGCGACACGACCACGTATGCGGTCAACTTTTTGTGGAGTAATCAGGGGTCAATCGACCGTTGGGGGCTTCATCGGGGAGACGTTATCCAAGATGACCGGTTTACCGACCAGAACTCAATGCAGAGTTATGAAGATAGCCACCAGCAAATAGACCCAAGTGTAACGTTGACGTTGAATGCGTTTAGTGACGAGGGTTACCAGAAGGGCGAAGTCATCCACCTTGTTATTCCGAAATACGACTGGAAAACTACGGTGACGCTGAACCACATTGAGCGCAACCCGTTTAACGAGAAGGACGTGCCAACGCTGGCATTTGATAACACGGCAATCAGTGTGAACGATGTAAACGCCGCTTTACGGCAACAAATCAAAGGCATTCACGAACACGTGGGTTCATTGATTGGCGTTATAAGTAGTGGCGGAACGGATATTGAAAACCATATGGCGGATGTAAACGTCACATGGTCGGAAGGTGAGGTGGAAGATCTAAATGGCAAACTCAAGCAACTCTACGGATAGTTATGGTGTGGGATTTGGTTACGATAGTACGCTTGGTGAGGGTAAATGCTTCGGGTACACCGACAACGGCGTATTTCATGGAAAAATTACCCCGCTAGGAATTGTCTACGACCAGACAGACGCTGACCGTATTTGGTCGCTTATCAAGGATAAACTAATGCAGAGCCAGCCGGTTCTGCAACTTCCACTTTACGTGGTAAACGCCAGCGGAAAGCACTTTATGATTGACGTTGACAACTACGGCAATATCACGGCAAGGGGGACTGACAATGACGCAACTACCAACGGTCACAATTAACCTTTGGGACGGGTCGCCGGGGAGTTTAAATCCGACTAATCTGGGGAACTTCAAGGCTATTCAGAACTTTCTGACCCAACTGTCCGAGGTTGAAAGTTCATTCGTTCCAGTGATGAACTACACGTTTGATTTGACCGATATTGCGGTTGCTGACCGAGCGGCACGGTTGCAGTGGTTGAAGAACGCCCAGACCTTGTTGGATATGCTCCCGGAGCTTGTTAATGATAGCCGGTACACCGACTACGACTTCGAGTATGAAGTGCCAGTTATTCCGCAAGGACTAGAGCTGGATAAGGACGCTCTGAACAAGTTTTGGAAAGCGGTCGCTGATGATGTCGGCTTTGCGGTCAGAGAGTTACAGCACATGATTAATGATTTAGAAGCACCTGCTAATCAGTAGGTGCGTTTTTTAAAGGAGATGATAAGACGTGGATAACGCAGATATTACGGCTATCATGCCAGAAGAAAATATTTATCAAGTTGCTTATCCCAGCACGGTCAAGATTGTCAACGGTCAGCTGGTTTATATCATGCTGGATATTTCCAAGCCAGTTAATACGTTCCTTGACCTGCGTCAGTACTTCAACGGTGGACAGGGGGATCATGGTAGCGTTCTACCATTAATGTTCGCCCAAAACGGACGTCCACTGAACACGGCGGGTTACACCGTTAAAATGCGGGGAGCATATCCGGATGGTACAGCATTTGAACTAACTGCCGACCAGTCTGGATCCGGTAACGCAATCTTTAATTTTAGTTTCCTGCCAGGATTTTTCCAGACAGTTGGGCGGTATACGTTTCAGATTGAACTGGATAATGGGACAAATAAGCTCTCATCAAAGGCGTGTTTTTTTGATGTTGAACCGAACCTGTTATCGGTTGCTATGGACTTCGTGAATGGAGTATCGCCATTTGATAACGAGTACGAAAAATGGAAGGCTAAGGTTCAGCGGGAAGTAAACCAGTTAACGGAAGAAG